>JAIKYU010000125.1 GCA_024682835.1 Lachnospiraceae bacterium
CATGGAACAATCAAACGCGATTATGAATACAAACGGTTAGGAACGGTTTCCTTACTTGCCGGTATAGATCTTCAATCAGGGGAAGCCATTCCGCTTGTGAGAGACATCGGCCACAACGGAAATTGTGTCGCCCACACCGAAATCCACCGTCATGTTCTCGGTCTTGATGCCGAGCGGCTTGATCTCCGAATCGGAGAGCGGCACCGGCTTGGATCCCGGACCGACAAAGCCCGTCACGCCGCGTGTGTTGCGCACCACGTACCAGGTCTCATCATCCATGTCCATATTGATCAGCACATAACCGGGAAACAGCTTCCTGCGTACCGTTTTTTTGGCGCCGTCGCGGTATTCCACGACATCCTGCACCGGCACGCGCACCTCGATGATCTTGTCCTCGAGGTGTCGGTTGACGATGGTGTTCTCGATATTCGTCTTCACCTTATCCTCATATCCGGAATAGGTGTGCACGACATACCAGCTGTACCGCTCGTCCTGCGCCTTGTCCGCACTCTCCGTGTCAGCGGGAGCCTGTGCGGGCTCCTGCGCCTGTGCCATCTGCTCCGCAGGCGTGTTGTCGCTATTCTTAGCCATCGGGACTCCTTATTCCTTACAGGGTGAACAAAAAGTTCATGCCAAGCTCAAACGCATAGTCCAACAACGCGATCAGCGCGCCGGTAATCACGGACACGCAGACCACGGCGGTCGTCTGTCTGCCGACAGAAACGCGATCCGGCCAGCTGATCCGCTGAAACTCCGCGCGGACACCGGTAAAGAACTCGCCCAGTCTGGACGTCTGCTTCTCCTTCTTCTCTGCCGCCATTACTTCGTCTCCTTATGCACGGTGTGCCGCTTGCAGAAACGGCAATACTTCTTCATCTCAACACGGTCGGGATGATTCTTCTTTTCCTTGGTTGTGTCGTAATTGCGGTTCTTGCACTCCGTGCAAGCCAGCGTGATTCTCGTGCGCATGTTCTGCTCCTTTTCTTTAATCCGCCGCCCGTGCGCCTTTCGCTGCGCCCGCACGGCTTCTTGCCGCAATAAAAAAACGCCTTTTTTGCGCGTCGACTATAAAAATAGCACAACAACGCGAGCCGCGTCAATCTTTTTTTATAAATAACGTATGATATGTGTTGACGAACCGTTTAAAATGCGGTACCTTATAAGTGGATAGTTAGATGGGTGTAGTGTCTCTATTTTCACTTTTTCCCCATCACTTCCTATATATAAATAATCCGTGAGCCCTTGTGCGGGGATGCTAAGGATGGCGTCCGAATCAGCGCATCATGGAGGAAAGGAGGGGCAGCGAGATGGCGAACAGCATTCAGACATCGCAAATCTATAACCATTTTCTGACGGCCTACGCGCCGAAGGAAGTCACACGCGCAGACACGCATAAAAAAGACGAGCTGCGCGGCATCTATAATTCCATCGTCAAGCTGAGCAAGGATTCCCCTCTTTATCTTCTGACGAATGATTCTGCCATGGAGGCCGATGCCATCGGCATCAAGGAGAGCGCGCGCGATCTGCAGGGGACACTCGCAGGCCTGGAGGCGGATGCGGACAACGCACTCTTCTCCAAAAAATCCGCCTTCACCACCGACGACACGATGGTTCACGCCTCCTATATCGGCGGCGACCGTCCGCTGGAGGATGTCCCTTCCTTCCAGATTGAGATCGACCATCTTGCCACCCAGCAGAAGAATGTCGGCCATTTCCTTCCGCAGGACACCACGAGCCTGCAGAGCGGCGGCTATTCCTTCAACGTGCGCGTGGGCGAATTAAACTACGAATTCCAGTACACCGTCCGTCCCGGCGACACCAACCTGGACATCCAGGAGCGCCTGGGACGCCTCATCAACAAGTCCAACATCGGTCTCTCCGCAGAGGTGCTGACCGACGAGGATGCGCGGACGGCGCTTGCGATCACCTCGGACGACTTCGGTCTTCCCGCCGGCAAGCAGTCCCGCTTCTCCTTCTCCGAGCCGCTGGGCGGCGAGCTGCTGCACGGCACCGTGGATTACTTCGGACTGGATCGGACGGAGATTCCCGCGGGCAACGCTTCCTTTGTATTGAACGGCAACGAACACAGCTCCGTGTCCAACCATTTCACCGTGGCCTCCATGTACGAGCTGCATCTGCTGCGCTCCGCGGAGGAGGGCGAGGAGGCTGTCACCGTCGGCGTCAAGGACGACAATGCTTCCGTGGTGGACCGCACGCAGGATCTGGTGGAGGGCTACAACAAATTCCTCGACAGCATCAAGTCCTTCCAGAACAAGCACTTCAAGGGGACCAAGATCACCAACGAGGTGACGGCCATCGCCAAGCAGTATCACACGGCGCTGGAATCGCTGGGGCTTAAGCTCACGGAGGACGGCCGTCTGGATATCGACCGCGGCCTGCTCACCCAGGCAGCCACAGATCACAACGTCCGTCAGGATTTCAAGCCGGTACAGGATTTCGCCAACGCCCTGCAGGACAAGATGGAGCAGATCGCGCTGGATCCGATGCACTACATCGAGCGGCCGGTGGTCGCCTACAAGCATCCGGGACACGAGTTCCCGAATCCGTATATCACCAGTGAGTATTCTGGAATGATGTTCAGTGGTTACTGCTGAAAAGACCGCCGCAGCCGCGACGGTCTTTTTTTGTGCTTTTAATTGGAAGAAAATGTCTGCATGTCTTTGATCGCCACCGCTATGACCTGATCCATGTTGTAATACTGATATCTGCCGAGCCGGCCGCCGAAGAGAATGCCCGGCAGCCCCTCCGCAAGCGCGCGGTACGACCCGTATCGCGCGTTGTTTGCCTCGTCGTTGATCGGATAATAGGGTTCTTCGCCCGGCTTCCAGGCAAGCGGATACTCCCGCGTCACCACCGTGCCCGAAATCCGCTGTTCCGGCTCGTCCGCGGTGCCGCCCGCGCCGCCGTCCTTTCTCCCGAACATGAAGTGCTTGTGCTCTATGCAGCGCGTCCAGGGCACCTCAGAGGAGGTGTAATTCACCACCGCACAGCCCTGCAGATTATCCGTTTCCGGATGCTCCGTGGTCTCAAAACGGAGGGAACGGTATTCCAGGGCGCCCAGACGAGCGCCGAAGAATTCGTCAATCATGCCGGTATAGATCAGTGATGCCGCCGTGTCCCCTCCGGACAAGACAAAATCGCCGCGCTCATCCCGAACCGGCAGCCCGTCCTCACCGCGCGACACAAAGCCCGCATAATCGGTGGACAGCATCACCCCGATGCTTCCGGAAAGCGCTTCGTCCGTGAGCATCCGCTCCACCAGCGCCGTGTAGCCATCCACAGGAATTCCCTGATGTGGATCGTTGAAATAATTATTATCGTACACAAAACGGAACGGCACCCGCTTTAAGATGAAAGCAGGAAGCTCGCTGCAGGGTCTTCCCCACTGCTTTTCCGTGTAGTCCCGGATGAGCTTTTCATAGATATCGCGCCCCGCCATGGAGAGCGCCTGCTCCTCCAGGTTCTTCGGCTCGCCGATGATGCCGGCCTCCGCCACCTGCGCGGCGATCTTTTCGCGTGCCTCTTCAGGCGTGCGCACGCCCCAGAGACGGTTAAAGGTCCCCATGTTGAACGGAAGCGGATAGATTTCCCCGTGATAATCCGCCACCGGGGAATTGGTGAAGCGGTTAAAGGACGCAAAACGCCGCACAAAGTCCCACACCTCCTCATTTGCGGTGTGGAAAATGTGCGCCCCGTACCGGTGTATGTGAATGCCGTTTTTTATTTCCGTGTAGGAATTGCCCGCGATATGCGGACGTCTGTCGATTACCAGAACATGGGCTCCCCGCGCTGCCAGAAGATGGGCGCAGGTCGCGCCGTACAGCCCCGCGCCGACGATCAGCGCGTCGTAACGCATGCCTTACTCCCCATCGGCGCTCTGATAGCGATCGATCAGGAGCAGATCCCCCATATAATCCATCGCCTTCCGCCTGCCGTTGCGATTGAGCTTGTAGTAGACCTGCATGACGCGGTTTTCCACAATCTGCTCGCCCAACGCCTGCCCGTGCTCCAAGCTGGTAAAGTCCACCGGATTCAGACTCAGCTTATCACACATCTTGATCACCGTGCCGTACGCCATGCCCTCGATCCCGCGATCCAGCGCCGTCACCAGTGTGCTGTAAGGGATCGCCATCTCAATGGCGAACTGCCGGACACTCTTATACTGTTTCAGAATCTCCTGCTTCAGGATATCTGCGCGATTATTCATCGGGGTGTTCACCGTATTACTCATAGATACTCCCATAAGAGAAAAATTTACGGTTTTCAGTATACCCCAACTTTTATAAAATGTCACGCATTTTTTTACGAAATTACGATAACTTATGTTATGCAACAGCAGTTATCGAATAACCGAAAAGGCAGAGAGCGTTTCACGGTAGCTCTCGGGGAGACCCAGATCATAGGATCTGCCGTTCACACGGTAGCCGGCCAGGCCGGTGCGTTCCCTTACCATATCCAGCGCATCGGTAAGCTGAATCTCTCCTCCGGAGCGGCGATCCGCGCGGATATTCTCCTCCAGCGCCTCATACACCTCACCTGTGAGAATGTACTGGCCGAAGACGGCGAAATATTCCTTATTCCCCTTCGCATCCTTCACCGCCAGATACTCCGCCGCATAATCATCGGTCGGCTTCTCCACCATCCGGTCCACATGAAGAAGCCGGGAATCCTGATCCTCCCAGAAGCCGGTCAGAATCCCGTAGTGCACGACGTCCGCAAGCGGCACGGCGTGAAGGGAAACCATCGTCCTGCCGGTGTTTTCAAAGGCATCGATCAACTGCCGCATGCAGCCGCGCTCCTCATAGGAACGGTACACCATGTCGCCCAGAAGAAGCAGCACCGGTTCCTCGGCCGCAAAGGCACGGCTCTGATAAACCGCATGCCCGAAGCCCAGACGCTCCTCCTGAAAAAGGAAGGTCACATGGCTTCGCAGCTCGCGCAGCCTGTCATCCATCGCGCGCGCCTCCTCGCTGAGCTTGCTGCGGTTTTCGTCCATGAGCGGCGTAAAGAAGTGCTCATACTGCGCCTCCTCCTCACGCCCGATGATCAGCGCAATCTCCTCGATTCCCGCCTCCTCCAGCTGCTCCAGAAGAATCAGCAGCGCCGGCTTCATCAGGCCGTCCGTGTCGATGAGCGGCAAAAACGCTTTTTTCACCATCTTGCTTGCAGGATAAAGCCTTGTTCCGAAGCCGGCCAGCGGGATCACCGCTTTCTTCACCCTGCGTCCGGGCTTTAAGGACAGGGAAAACGCCGGCATGCCGCGATCCTTTTCCAGATACTCCATCAGGCTGTGTAGACTCTGTTCATCCTTTGCGAGGAACTGAACGGTTCCGTCGCCCTGCGAACCGACGCCCTTCACTCCGTAAATCCACTGCCGGATCTTTTCATCCGACATCACGCTGTGGAGAATCGGGGAGGTCAGCTCCTCCGGACAGGCCGGCGCGACCTTGGCGTCAAAATTGGCCTGCGCGCGGTCCATCAGCTCGCCCAGCGCGCGCGCGTCCCCCTGAATCAGAAGTTTCTTCGCCTCCTCGATGATTTTCCGGTTGTCCTCGCCCAGCGCCTCCTGAACCCGTCTTTCCTTCTCGCTCTCCGCGAAGGGATAGCACTTGTTCAGATCGGCCAGAATCCGGACGGTGTCCTTATGTCCGCACAGATCGGCGATGCAGAAATACAGCGGGCTGCCGACCGTCAGCCCCCGGGATTCCACCTCGGAACCGTCAAACTCCATAAACACCGGCCGCACGCCGTAGGCGCAGGCCTGATCCAGCCGTCCGCAGCGGGAGGGCGTGCGCTGCTCCCCGCGAAAAGCGACCTGCATCTCCCCCTTGGTGTTCATCCTGAGGCGGTAAAGCCGGTTAAAGGCGCGCGCCACCAGCACGCAGATCGCCGCCGAGGAGGAGAGTCCGCTCTTGATCGGGAGGGTCATGTCGGTCACATGGATGTGAACGCCGCCCACGGTATAATTATCATTGATATAGGAAGCAACTCCCGCCACATAGGAGAAGAAGCCGCCCTGCTTCGCCACCGCCAGAAGCTTGTCGGTGTCCATTTCGCAGTCCAGGGTCTGGCCCTTATAGAAATCCAGATCGCTCGTCAGGATAAAGCGGTCCGCGATCTCGGCGGTCGCGTAGATACCCTGCTCAATTCCCGTGACGATCGCCGCGCCCACCGGCACTTCGGAGTTGACCATGCGGTGCATGCCTGCCCAGTCGCTGTGCTCGCCAAACAGGCAGAGACGCCCGGGCACGAAAAGATTCAGCTGTTTTTCCATTTTATGCTCCTTTTATACTCGCGAACGAAATCAATTGTCGAGTTCTACTTGTCTCCACGATATATGATCCTGTCAACGATGTGCGCCAAAAAACCGGTTAATGACATCGGCAACATACAACACCTGTTCATCCTTCATGCCGGGGAAAATCGGAATGGAGAGCTCTGTTGCGGAAAACTCCTCCGCCAGCGGAAGAGATCCCCTGGTCAGATTTAAGTCAGCATAGGCGCCCTGCAGGTGCATGGGCGTCGGATAATGCATGATGGTCTCGATTCCCTGCTCCTTCAGATGAGCCGCCAGCGCGTCACGCTGCCCGTTCAGCACACGGATGCCGTACACATGATAAACCGGCTCATGATCCGCATCCGGCGCAAGCGGAAGCGCCACCTCCGGCGCCGTGATCGCCCTGCGGTATTTTTCCGCGACGCGCACCCGGTCCTCATTCCAGGCATCCAGATACGGAAGCTTCACGGAGAGCACAGCCGCCTGCATCTCGTCCAGGCGGCTGTTGAGCCCCTTGTAGATATGATGATATTTCACGTCCGAGCCGTAATTGGCGATATAACGCACCTTATCCGCAAGCTCCCTGTCGTTGGTCACCACGGCGCCGGCATCCCCCATGGCGCCGAGATTTTTTCCGGGATAAAAGGAAAATGCGCCCGCCTCGGAAAGCGCGCCGGTTTTCACCCCTTTGTAACGCGCGCCGTGGGCCTGTGCGCAGTCCTCCATCAGATGCAGACCGTGCTTCTGTGCAACCGCACGGATCGGATCCATGTCGCAGGGACGACCCTGCAGGTGGACGACGACGATGGCCTTCGTGCGGGGTGTCACGGCCGCCTCGATCCGGTCGGGATCAATCTCCGCCGTCTCCAGCACCGGCTCGACAAAGACCGGTGTCGCGCCGACATAGCTGGCCGCCAGCGCCGTGGCGATATAGGTGTTTGAGGGCACGATCACCTCGTCCCCCGGACCGATCTCCCAGGCGCGCAGGATCAACTGAATCGCATCCAGTCCGTTGCCCACGCCGATGCAGTGCTTCACGCCGATATACTGCGCATACGCCTGCTCGAACGCCTCGCATTCCTTTCCGCGGATATAGTAATCACTGTGTGACACGCGTGTGACCGCCGCGTCCAGCTTGTCCCGCAGCGGATCGTGCATTGGTTTGAAATCAAGAAACGGTACGGTTGCCATCTATTCCTCCCCTTCCCACTCCTGTTCGTTAAACTCAGTCCATAACATACCCTGTGCCTCCCCTTTCATAGCACGTTTTTCAAACCTTGTAAAGAATGTTTCTCTCCGAATCATTTTCGAACAGCCCGAATCTCTGTCACTCCACTTCGATCAGCTGTCCGTTCGGCTTTAACAGTTTCATGAGCCCTGTTCGTAATCGATCGGGATCCTTGCTGTGCGAAACGGCATCCCAGGCAAAGATGAGATCGTAGCTCGCAGCCTGCAGGACAGACGCCTCCGGCGTATCAGGGATCGCCGCATTTTCCAGTGCCTCCTCCGGATCCTCACAGATCACATCGATGAGCGTGGCCGCGATCTGTGCGATCTGCGGCGAAGGCTCGATGCCGATCACGCTGATGCCGGGGTGCAGATACTGAAGATACGCGAGGTTGACGCCCATGCCGCAGTTCAGCTCGAGGATGCGCAACGGACTGCCGGCAGGAATCCTCCTATGATCCGGCCGATCCGCGTCAGATGCTTCTTCATGGTTTGATGAAGACACTTTCGATCCCGCAATCTCCCCGTTGTTGATATCGTTCAGATATCTGCGCACCTCTTCTTCATAATCATCCAGGATTCCGATATATGCCCAGATATCGAATCCCCACTTATCAATGAATTTCCGCTGTCCGCGCTCCATGGCCTCCGGATGCGAGGCAAAGCCGGTACCGCCTTTGTGATAGATGAAAGCATTA
>JAIKYU010000002.1 GCA_024682835.1 Lachnospiraceae bacterium
CCCTTACGGCAACTATAAGAAGGTCAAGTTCTATGCGCTGAATAACAAGATGCTCATCAGGACCGATTATAAGAATGAGTTCTGGTTGGTCAACGGCCCGGTCTATGCGATGCAGTTCAACAACTTCCCGGCGGAGAAGGAGTACTACTACGCGGTGCGCGCGGTCGGAAAGGCCGGCAACGCGGCCGGCGGCATGGACGACGGCGTGTACAACTGCACCAGACCGGACAAGGTCAGCGAAAATGAAGCAGTCGCAATGGGGTTGGACGCGGCTTCCATCAGTATTGCCTGGGTTCATGACGACTGCGTCAAGCAGTACTGGATCTATCGTGAGGACAGGGAGCTTGTGCCCGGTGAGAACGGGCTGGTGAAGCCGACGACGAGCCCCTGGAAGAAGCTTGCTGCCAACAGCGGCGTGAAGAGTGTCAAGTTTGAGGGTGAGACCTACAAGTATAATGTCTTCAAGGACACAAAGCAGATCATTCCGGACAGAACCTATTACTACTACATCCGCCCGGTGGTTGACGTAAAGAAGGCAGCCAACGCGTCTGAGGATTACAACTGGGATCTGATGTCCGATTCGATTCCGGGCATGGCTTCCGCGACCTACACCCAGGTGAAGGCGCTGAACCCCGCAAACTACAGCGTCGGTTCCGTGCAGCTGTCACTCAGCACGATCAAGAATATCACCAACTATCGGATCTGGCGCGCGGAGGTGGCCGGCAATGTGACTGCCCTGACGGACGGGATGAAGCTGGCGCCGGAGACCCTGAAGATGGAGGATGTCATCGGCATGACCCGACCTTCTTCGGATGGAACCGTTCAGTGGAAGTTTGTCGCGCAGCAGGCTCCCGCCAACCCTTCCGTCGGAGGAAAGGCCATGAAGATCCTGGATGATAGCGTGACGGTCGGACACTACTATTTCTATCTGGTGCAGACCACAACGGATCAGAGCGCGGCCTTGAATTACACCTACAGCAGAAGGATCCGCAACATCCCGCTTGCGCCGACGAATCTGAAGGCATCCTACCGCAACAGCTCGAAGGGGGCGCGTGTCACCTTCCAGGCAAATCCGAGGGATAAGGATTATATCGGAAACGGTGCCCTGTGGTATTATGTGAGATGGGGCAGCCATGACTGGGTGAGAGCGACCCAGGTGAGCGGCGTGAACTTCCGTCTGGATGACGACACGGGCATGAGCGGCGGCGAGCGCACCTATATTGTGGCAGCCTTCTACGGCGGTGCCCCGAATAGCGGCGGTATCAAGGGCGGTGAGGCTTCCGTCAAGTTTACCAAGGTCAACCGCATCGACCTGAACGGCTCCTTCAATCTCTACGAGGGAGATATCAATGAAATTACTGCCAGAGCCTATGCCGGCGACACGGCGATGGACGGCATCCGGATCGAGTACGATGGATATGATTCGAGCGTCATCAAGGTCGAGCGTGTCGATGACAGCAACAACAAGTTTAAGATCACCGCTTATGACGGTGCGGCAGGAAAGGAGACCAATCTGACCTTTAAGGCAGGAGATTATTCCAGAACCGTCAAGGTCAGGGTCTACGCAAAAGCAAACAAACCGAAGAAATGACGGAATAAACCGTTCATGAAAGGAAGCGCCCCGGGCAGTTTCGGCTGCCCAGGGCGTTTGCTTCTTGTTTTCGGCAATGATCCGATAAAGAACGGACGAAAGGGACAAATCCATGACACAGGCATTGCAGGAGCTCCTCCTGAAAGGGGCTGAAGAGATGGGAATCCCCATGACCCCTTCGCAGGCGGATCAGATGGCACAGTACCACGGGATGCTCACGGAGGCGAACCGGAAGATGAATCTGACCCGGGTGTCCGAGGATGCAGAGGAATCCGTGAAACGCAATTATCTGGACAGCATTGCCGTCCTTGCGGGAGATGTGCCGCACGAAGGACGTGTGATCGATGTGGGCTCAGGGGCCGGGCTTCCGGGACTTCCGCTGGCGATCATGCTGCCTGATGTGCATTTTACGCTGCTTGATTCCATGGAAAAGAGAACCCGCTTTTTACAGAGCGTGGTGGATGCGCTTTCCCTTTCTGTCACTGTGGTGCACGCCCGCGCGGAGGAGGCAGCGGCAGAGCCTTTACACAGAGAACAGTATGATCTGGCCATTGCCCGCGGTGTCGCGCGGCTGAATGTGCTCTGCGAATACCTGCTTCCTTTTGTCCGCAAAGGCGGAAGCATGATCGCCCTGAAGGGACCCGCCGCTGAGGAGGAGCTTACGGAGGCGGCACATGCCATCCGGGTGCTCGGCGGCGGCAAGGCGCAGATCTCGCCCCTCGTGATTCCGGGAACGGACTGGGATCACCGCGGAGTGTGGATCAGAAAGACGAAAGAGACGCCCCGCGAATACCCGAGAACCCCTGCGGCGATGAAAAAGCATCCGCTGTAGCCGATATGCAGTCGCAGGGAACGTCCGGTTTTCCGGGATTTTGGTTCGCGTTATGGATGGCATGGCGTGATCCTCATATGATTTGTGTGATGAATGAAGGATACGTATGAATAATCTGATACTCTCTTTTCAGGTGGTGGCCCCGCTGTTTCTGTGTATTCTGCTCGGGGTGTTTTTAAAGCGCATCGGAATGCTTGGACATCAGTCGCTTGGGGATATCAACCGGCTGTGCTTCCGGGTTTTTCTGCCGATCTATCTCTTTCAGAATATCTATACGACAAAGCTTTCGTCCGCTTTTCATGCGGGGCTTGTCACCTATTCCGTCGCCGCTGTGATCCTTGTCTTTCTCCTGTGCCTGCTCATCATCCCCCGTCTGGAGCCGGAGAACAAAAGACGCGGCGTCATGATCCAGGCTATTTTCAGGAGCAATTTTGCCTTGTTTGGTCTGCCGGTGGCTATCTCCCTCTGCGGGGAGGAGAAGGCCGGCCCGACCTCGCTTCTTGTGGGGCTTTTGGTGCCGGTCTACAACACGCTGGCAGTGGTGACGCTGGAGCTGTTCCGCGGAGGTAAACCGGATGCGAAAAAGGTGGCGAAGGGGATCGCGACCAATCCGCTGATCATCGCTTCCGTTCTGGGAATCCTCATGAATCTGTGCCGGATTCCCCTGCCGGAATCCGTGAACAAAGCCGTCGCCGATCTGGGGAAGGTGGCAACCCCCCTTTCCCTGGTGGCGCTGGGTGGCTCCTTTGTGGTTGGAAATGTGAAGAACTATACGAAGCAGATTTTGGTTTCCGTGAGTGCGAAGCTGGTGCTGTTTCCGCTTGCTGCCTGTGCGATCGCCATTCTCCTTGGATTTCGCGGGGAGATGCTCGCGCCGGTGCTGATTTTTTCCGGCGCACCGACGGCGGTTTCATCGTTTCCCATGGCGCAGCAGATGGGAGGAGACGGGGAGCTGGCGGCGGATCTGGTGGTGTTCACCACCGGCTTCTGCGTGCTCACCATGTTTCTGTGGATTTTTTTCCTCAAGCAGCTGGGATTCCTGTGAAACCTGCCTGCGGTGCAGCGGAGCAATCCGTGGGCATCATATGCTGTAAACTGTTTTTGCCTTACCATCATGAAACCAATCGTCATGGCAGAGGGAGATGAGATTGCGACTGGATAAGTTTCTTGCGGATATGCGGCTGGGCAGCCGGGGGGAGGTCAAAATCCTCATCCGGCAGGGATTTGTGACTGTAAACGGCACGGCCGCAAAGGATCCCGGCATGACGGTTACCGAAGCCGACGAGGTGCGCACCGGAGGGAAACCGCTTCTCCACAGGCGTTATGTCTACTATATGATGAATAAGCCCGCCGGTGTCCTCACGGCGACCAGAGACCGGAAACAGCAGACGGTGCTGGATCTTCTGCCGGAGGATATTCCCAGGGGCATTGCTCCGGTCGGCCGGCTGGACAAGGATACGGTGGGTCTCCTTCTTCTCACCAATGACGGAGCGCTGGCACACAGGCTCCTTTCCCCGAAATACCATGTGGACAAGACCTATCTGGTTCGGACGGCGGATCCGGTCACGGAGGAGATGGTCGCGCGTTTTGCCGGGGGGCTTGTTCTTCCGGACGGGACGAAGCTTCTGGAGGCTTCTCTTTTGATTTCGGAAGAGGATCCCGGGGAGAGCAGGGTGACGGTCCGGGAGGGGAAATTTCATCAGATCAAGCGCATGTTCGAAGCCTGCGGCACCACAGTCACATATCTGAAGCGTCTTTCCATGGGCGGGCTCACACTGGACCCCGATCTTCCGGAGGGTGCCTTCAGGGAACTGACGGCAGAGGAGACGTTAGCGCTTGCCATTTGACGGGGATGGTGATAAAATACCTCTGTTTTTATCGTTTTTTCGCGCAAAGGGGGATACCGGTTATGGCAAACAAAGAGATTCCGTACAAAATCTATCTGGAAGAGTCAGAATTACCTTCATCATGGTACAACATGCGGGCAGACATGAAAAACAAGCCCGCGCCGCTTTTGAATCCCGGAACGGGCCAGCCGATGACCGCTCCCGAGCTGGAAGGGGTTTTCTGCAGCGAGCTCGTCAAGCAGGAGCTGGACAATGACAACGCGCAGATTGCCATTCCGCAGGAGATTCTGGACTTTTACAAAATGTACCGGCCGTCGCCTCTGGTTCGAGCCTATTTTCTTGAGAAACAGCTGGATACGCCGGCAAAGATCTACTACAAGTTTGAGGGCAACAATACCAGCGGTTCGCACAAGCTCAATTCCGCGATTGCCCAGGCCTATTATGCCAAAAAGCAGGGACTCAAGGGCGTGACGACCGAAACCGGTGCCGGACAGTGGGGCACGGCCCTTTCCATGGCCTGCGCCTTCTTCGGACTGGACTGCAAGGTGTACATGGTCAAGGTCTCCTATGAGCAGAAGCCCTTCCGCAGGGAGGTCATGCGCACCTACGGTGCATCCGTGACGCCGTCTCCCTCAGAGACGACCGATGTGGGCAAGAAGATCCTGGAAGCGCATCCGGGCACCACGGGAAGCCTCGGCTGTGCGATTTCCGAGGCGGTGGAGGTCGCCGTAAAGTCCGAAGGCTACCGTTACGTGCTGGGCAGTGTGCTGAATCAGGTGCTGCTGCATCAGTCTGTGATCGGTCTGGAGACCAAGACGGCGCTTGACAAATACGGCGTTCATCCGGACATCATCATCGGCTGCGCAGGCGGCGGTTCCAATCTGGGCGGTCTGATCGCTCCGTTTATGGGACAGAAGCTGCGCGGAGAGGCGGATTATCGCATCATTGCGGTGGAACCGGCCTCCTGCCCGAGCTTTACCCGCGGGCGTTTTGCCTACGATTTCTGTGATACCGGCAAGGTCTGTCCGCTGGCCAAAATGTACACGCTGGGCTGCGACTTCATTCCGGCGCCGAATCATGCGGGCGGGCTTCGCTATCACGGCATGAGCACCACGCTGTCCCAGCTTTACGCGGACGGCTATATGGAAGCGACGTCGGTGAAGCAGACGGACGTCTTTCAGGCAGCGGAGCAGTTTGCCCGCGTGGAGGGCATCCTTCCCGCGCCGGAGAGCTCGCATGCGATCCGCGTAGCCATCGACGAAGCGTTGAAGTGCAAAGAGACGGGAGAGGAAAAGACCATCGTCTTCGGTCTGACCGGCACCGGCTACTTTGATATGGTCGCCTATGAAAGATTCCACAACAATGAGATGTCAGATTATGTGCCGACGGACGAGGAGCTTGCCGAGAGCTTCAAGAGTCTGCCGCAGATTTCCTGAAGGAGGGAAAGGGGTCAGAGATGAAAGAGTTAAAGGACTATGTACGCACAATTCCGGATTTTCCCAAGCCGGGCATCATGTTCAGGGATGTGACGACGGTCGTGCAGGATCCGGACGGTCTCCAGCTGGCGGTCGATTCCATGCTGGGACTGGTGGAGGATCTGGATTTTAACGTGGTGGCCGGTGCCGAAGCGAGAGGCTTCATTTTCGGAACAGTAGTTGCCTATAAACGTCACAAGTCCTTTGTGCTCATCCGCAAGAAGGGCAAGCTTCCCTGCGAGACGGTGGAGGCGACCTACGACCTGGAATACGGAACGGCGACGATTGAGATGCATAAGGACGCCATCAAACCCGGTGACCGCGTGCTGATCGTGGATGATCTCATCGCGACCGGCGGCACCATCAAGGCGATGATCGACTTGGTGGAGCAGTGCGGCGGCGTGGTGGCAGGCGTTCTGGTGCTGATGGAACTGAAGGGCCTGCAGGGAAGAGAACACCTTGCGGGCTACCGCGTGGACAGTGCGCTGGCCTACGAGGGAAAATAAACCGGAGCGGATTTTGGTTGCGGGGACGGCATGGCGGAAACAGCTGAAAAACACTTTGACAGTCGGGTGATCGAGGAGATCGAGGAGTTTCAGAGTCCGGATAAGCTTTATTCGGACCTGATTCTCCGCGTGCAGAAATATCATCCCTCGGACGACATCACCCTGATCGAAAAAGCCTATCAGACCGCTTGTGACGCGCATCGTGATCAGGTGCGCAAATCGGGTGAGCCCTATGTCATCCATCCGCTCTGCGTCGCCATCATTCTGGCGGATCTCGAACTGGACAAGGAAACCATCACGGCAGGTCTTCTTCACGACGTTGTGGAGGACACTGTGATGACCACCGATCAGATTGCCAGAGCCTTCGGCGGCGATGTGGCCGGTCTGGTGGACGGTGTGACCAAGCTGACCAGTCTCCATCTGGCCAACCATTACACCGACAAAACCGCGGCACAGCTGGAGGTGCAGGGCACCAATCTGCGCAAGATGTTCCTTGCGATGGCCAAGGATATCCGCGTCATTCTGATCAAGCTGGCCGACAGACTGCACAACATGCGGACACTGAAGTATCAATCCCCGGAGAGCCAGCGGCGCATCGCGCAGGAGACGCTGGATATTTATTCTCCGATCGCGGAACGGCTGGGTATTTCCCGCATCAAGGTCGAGCTGGATGATCTGTCCTTAAAGTATCTCAAGCCGGATGTCTATGCGGATCTGATGGAAAAGGTCGAAGCCCGCAAAAACGAGAGGGAGGCCTATGTCTTCGAGATTGTCGAGGACGTCCGAAGGCATATTGCGGCGGCGGGCATCAAGGGCAGTGTCGACGGACGCGTCAAGCATTTCTTCAGCATCTATAAAAAAATGCGGAACCAGGGCAAGACGCTGGATCAGATCTACGATTTGTTCGCGGTCCGCATCATTGTGGACAATGTCAAGGACTGCTATGCCGCGCTGGGCATCATTCATGAGATGTACAAGCCGATACCCGGACGGTTCAAGGACTATATCGCCATGCCCAAGGCCAACAACTATCAGTCTCTGCACACGACGCTGATGGGACCGCTGGGACTCCCTTTTGAGATTCAGATCCGCACGAGCGACATGCATCGTGCTGCGGAATACGGTATTGCCGCGCACTGGCGCTACAAGGAGAGCGGTAGCTCCGATGCCACTGAGACCAACCGCGAGGAGGCAAAGCTCACCTGGCTCAGGCAGATTCTGGAATGGCAGCAGGAAATGAGCGACAATCAGGAGTTCATGAACCTGCTTAAGAGCGACCTGAATCTCTTTTCCGATGATGTGTACTGCTTCACGCCCAACGGCGAGGTCAAAAACCTCCCTGCCGGTTCCACGCCCATCGATTTTGCCTACAGCATTCACAGCGCGGTCGGCAACAAGATGATCGGAGCCAAGGTCAACGGGAAGCTGGTTCCCATCGATTACAAGATCCAGAACGGCGACCGCATCGAGGTGTTGACGAGCGCCAATTCCTCGGGCCCCAGCAGAGACTGGCTTTCCATCGCAAAAAGCACCTCCGCGCGCAACAAGATCAATCAGTTCTTCCGGCATGAGCTCAAGGATGAGAACATCGTGCGCGGGAAGGAACTGCTGCAGTCCTTCTGCAAGACCAAAGGAGTGGATCCCTCTGAAATCAACAAGGGGGAGTATCAGGATATCATCGTCAGACGCTACGGCTTCAGGGACTGGGATTCCGTGCTGGCCGCGGTGGGACACGGCGGCTTAAAGGAAGGGCAGATCGTCAACAAGCTCATCGAGCTCTCCGACAAGGAAAACCACCAGAATCTCACGGATGAAGAGGTCCTGGCCGCTGTGGCGGACGGGCTGATTCCCCGGATCTCCCAGTCCGGCAATGCCATCCTGGTAAAGGGTGTGCATGATGTGGCCGTGCGCTTTTCCAAGTGCTGCAATCCGGTGCCCGGGGACGAGATCGTCGGCTTTGTGACCAGGGGACGCGGGGTGACCGTGCATCGCAAGGACTGCATCAACATCCGCACCATGTCACAGGAGGATCGCACCAGGCTGATTGATGCCGAGTGGGAGATCGGCGAGGGCGAAGGCGAAAAATACGTCGCGGATATCAAGATCTTTGCCAATGACAGACCGGGACTGCTCGCGGATATCTCGCGGACGCTCACCGAAAGGAATATCAGCATACTGGCTATGCACACCCGCACGAGCAAGCAGGGACTGGCCACGCTGGAGACCTCCTTCCAGGTGTGCAGCCGGGACGAGCTGCAGAGCGTGACGGAAAAGCTCAGACAGGTGGACAGTGTGATCGATATCCAGAGAACCAGCGGAGGATAAGCATGCAGGAGATACAGATCGGCAGGATGATTCTGGGACCGGTGGGGACCAATTCCTACTATGTGTACCGGGACGGACAGAAAGATACGAAGGACTCCTCGCAGGAACGAACCCCGGTGGTGCTCATCGACCCGCCGGATGCGGGGGAACGGATTTATGACGCGCTGCGGGAGCGCGGTTTTTTTATTGAACGGATTCTGCTGACCCATGCCCATTTTGACCATATCGGGGGCATTGCGGGCATCCTTTCCCGCTCCGACGACAAAATTCCTGTGGCTGCACCGGAAGCGGAGAAAAGCCTGTGTGAGGATCCGGAATTAAACTGCTCGTTGTCCATGGGAGGGCACGGTGTGACCGTTCGACCGGATATCTGGCTTCATGACGGCGAGACCGTCGAAGCGGCCGGCGTGACCCTGCAGGTGATCGCCACACCCGGCCACACGGTGGGCAGCTGCTGCTTTTATATCGGGGAGGCGGGGGTGCTGATCTCCGGGGATACGCTGTTTGCCGGGAGTGTGGGCCGTGCCGATCTGCCGACGGGTTCCATGTCCACCCTGGTCCGTTCCATCAAAGAAAAACTGTTTGACCTGCCGGATGAGACGCTGGTGCTCCCCGGACACGGCGAAGAGACCACCATCGGCGATGAAAAGCGGTACAATCCCTTTATCCAATGATCGTTACCAGTCATGATCGCGGTTTCCTTCAATAAAGAAAAGTATTTCTATGATGTCCATTCTCTTGTCAGGGCGTTTTATCCCGGAGAAGAGGTGGTGTGCTTCGTGCGCTGGGAAAAGGAGATTGAGACCGATCCGGAAAGGTTTGCCCTTGCGGTTGACCTCGCCGAAGAGCAGGGCAGCATTGCGGTGACCTTTGTCCCGGGAAGCAGATATCCGGACCGGGCGGGGAAGAAGAGGGAAGCCTATACGCGCAGATCGGGTTGCGCCCTGCCTGCGGACGGGGAGCGGGAGTCAAGCATTGACTTCAACCCCCTTACGGACGGGGACGGCAGACGCGTCTATCGGGCGAAAAACGCGCTGAAACGCCTGCTCTACCGCATGCTTGAAGAGGAGACGGGGAAAAGCCTTCCCTGGGGAAGTCTCACCGGGATCCGGCCCACGCATATTCCCAAGATCCTGTATGAAGCCGGCTGGGAGAGCTCTGCCATTCTGCGGGAGCTGTCGGAGACTTTTTTTGTTTCAAAGGAGAAAGCGGCGCTTGCCGTGGAGATCGCCGACAGAGAGCGGCGGATTCTGGAAGAGGAGGATTACGAATCGGGCTACAGCCTCTACATCGGAATCCCCTTCTGCCCGACGACCTGCCTCTACTGTTCTTTTCCGTCCTGGCCGATTGCCGGCAGGGAAAAGCAGGTGGAGGAATACCTGGATGCGCTGATGAAGGAAATGGATTTTGTCGCTAAGCGCTTTCGTGAGAAGACCCTCTACACCGTCTATTTCGGCGGGGGGACGCCTACGACGCTGTCGCCAGGACAGTCGGAACGTCTGCTGCAGGCTCTGGAGAAATGCTTTGACCTGTCGGCGGTGAAGGAACTGACGGTGGAAGCGGGCAGACCGGATTCCCTGACAGCGGAAAAGCTGGCGGTCTTAAACAGGCATCATGTGACCCGGATTTCGGTCAATCCGCAGTCCATGCAGCAGCGCACCCTGGATCTCATCGGCAGGCGGCACACCGCAGAGGATGTGCACAGAGCCTTTCATCTGGCAAGGGCGTGCGGGGATTTCCGGATCAATATGGATTTGATTCTCGGGCTGCCCGGAGAACGGGCGGCGGATGTTAAGGACACGCTGGATCAGGTGGCTGCGCTTGGACCTGATGATCTGACCCTGCACGCGCTCGCTCTAAAGCGCGGTTCGCGCATGCAGGCGCTGGCGGAGACGAAGGGGGTCACGTTCCCCGCGTTTACGGACATCGAGGAGGCGTCGGCTCTGGCGCAGGCGAAGGCCAGGGAGATGGGGCTTGCGCCTTACTATCTCTACAGGCAGAAGAATATCGCGGGGAATCTGGAAAACACCGGCTTTGCCCGGGAGGACGCCATCGGGCTCTACAATATCCTGATCAACGAGGATGTTCATTCCATCGTGGCACTCGGCGCCGGTGCGATTTCCAAGTGCGTGCGCGGCGATCTGGTCACCCGGGCGGAGAATGTCAAAGAGCTGGGGCAGTACCTGGAACGGATCGATGAGATGATCGGGCGGAAGCGGGCACTTTACAGTGAATAAAAAAAATCTTTCACGGCCCTAAAGAATCGAACCCGATCTGCCGATAAATCAGTCAGAAATGGATTTCTGTATCTATGCGCATTCCTGCGCAGGCCAACAGGGAAGGGGGCGTGATCATGGGGATCGACATCAACACCACGTACAATCAGTTTCTTGCCGGAGCAACATCCGTGAAGGGCAGTCCTTATGCCGCGGGCAGTAAGGAGACGGCCGCGGGACGCAAAAACACGCAAAGTCCGGCATCCTTCGGGGACAGCGTGAAGGCGGAGTTTTCAGGCGAGGGTCTTCTCGCACTTGCGAAGTCGAAGGAGGTCAAGGCTCAGGGAGGTGTGGCACAGGCAAATGAGGCCAGGCTCTCCGATAAGGCAAAGGAGTATCTGAATAAGCTTCGTGAAAAATACGGCGATTATGATTTCATGGTCGGCGATGAGAAGGACGATCTGGACGATCTGATGAGCGGGGCGACAAAGGAGTTCTCCGTGGTTCTTTCCAATGAGGAACTGGAAAAGATGGCGGAGGATGAGGACTACGCCGACGAGAAGATGAACGGCGTCGAAAAGGCGATAGAGGCCGCAAAAAAGCTCGCCGGGGAGGTGGGCTTCGGTGAGGAGGATGAAAACGGCATCCTGACCGGCACCTTCTTTAACCGCTTCGGGATCTCGATTGGCGAGGACGGAAAGATCTCGATTTTTGCCGATCTGGAACGGATCACCGCCAAACAGCGCGCGGATGCCGAGGAAGCGAAGGAAGCGCGTAAGGAGGAACAGAAGGAAGCCGCAAAGGAAGCGGAAGAAAAGGCGGCAGAGGAGGAAGCGGAGGAAAAGAAGATCAATCGCGAGGACTACGCCGTTCAGCAGACGAGAATAGAAGCATCCTCCGCGGAGGAGCTTCTGGGAAAATTCCACGCCATCGACTGGAGCGCGATTGCTGAGGTCTGAGGCGACAGCCCGTTACACTGTCACATGCTGCAAGAACATGGAGCACGAATGTGCGGAACGTTCGCAGGTGCGAAATCGAGTAGGGATGTATTTCCCCTACTCGATTGCTTGTTTTTCGGGGGTGCATGTGTTAAGGCTTGCATCCGTAAAGAAATTGTTGTATAGTCCTGTTTTTGAAGGCATGGTTGCAATGACACCCGAACAGGAAAGGCGGATGGAAGAATTATGGCAACAAAAAACCTGTTGATTGTGGAGTCGCCGACCAAGGTCAAGGCGATCAGAAAGTTTTTGGGCTCCAGTTACGACGTGGCGGCCAGTCAGGGACATGTGCGTGATCTGCCCAGGTCCCAGATGGGCGTCGATGTCGAGCACGATTTCGAACCGAAGTATATCACCATCCGTGGCAAGGGCGACCTGCTTGCGGATCTGCGCAAGCGCGTCAAAAAAGCCGACAGAATCTATCTGGCAACCGACCCGGACCGTGAGGGAGAGGCGATTTCCTGGCATCTGACCAAGGCCCTCAAGCTGGAGGGCACTGATAAGAAGGTCGAGCGGATCACCTTTAATGAGATTACCAAGAAAGCAGTCAAGGAGAGCTTTTCCCACGCGCGGGACATCGATATGAAGCTCGTGGATGCCCAGCAGGCCAGACGCGTCCTGGACCGACTGGTTGGTTATCAGATTTCTCCCCTTCTCTGGGCGAAGATCAAGCGGGGGCTTTCCGCGGGGCGCGTTCAGTCAGTGGCGCTGCGGATCATCTGTGACCGGGAGGAGGAGATTGCGGCGTTTATCCCCGAGGAGTACTGGACACTGGATGCGGCGCTGACACCTCCGGGGGAGAAGAAGCCGGTCATTGCGCACTATTACGGTGAGGGAAATGAAAAGCGGGAGCTGAAGAATGCCGAGGAGACCAGACAGCTCATCCAGTCACTTAAAGGAAAGAAATTTGTCGTGGATGAGGTGAAAAAGGGAGAGCGGACCAAGAAGGCACCGCTTCCGTTCACCACCTCGACGCTCCAGCAGGAGGCGTCCAAATCCTTAAACTTCGCCACGCAGAAGACCATGCGCATCGCGCAGCAGCTCTATGAGGGCGTCGACATCAAGGGACGCGGAACGGTCGGTCTCATCACATACCTCCGCACGGATTCGACGCGCGTCTCCGACGAGGCAAAGGCGGCTGCCGCTGCCTATATCCGGGAGAATTTCGGAGAGGACAGCCTCGCGGGAGAGACGAAGGAAAACAAAAGCGGCGCGAAGATTCAGGACGCGCATGAGGCCATCCGGCCGGCGGATGTGACCCTCACGCCGGTGATGGTCAAGGAGGAGCTCTCCAGAGATCAGTTCAGGCTTTATCAGCTCATCTGGCGCCGTTTCATGGCATCCCAGATGGCGGCGGCGCGATATGAGACGACCTCGGTCCGGATCGCGGCGGGAGAGAGCAGGTTTACCCTCTCGGCTTCCCGCACCGTGTTTGACGGCTTTTTAAATGTCTACACCGATGAGGAGGACAGAATCGAGAAACAGACGCTCTCGGGAAGCCTCGAAAAGGGGGCGGTTCTCAAATTTGAGAGCTTTGAGGATAAACAGCACTTTACAACCGGTCCCGCGCATTATACCGAGGCGTCGCTTGTTCATGACCTGGAAGCGCTCGGAATCGGCCGCCCTTCCACCTATGCGCCGACCATTTCGACGATTATGGCGCGCCACTATGTCACACGGGAGGGAAAAAACCTCTACGTGACCGAGCTCGGCGAGGCGGTCAACCGCATGATGAAGGAGGCCTTTCCCTCCATTGTCGACGTCAATTTCACGGCAAATATGGAGCGCCTTCTGGATGGCGTGGAGGATGGATCGGTCAAGTGGAAGACCATCGTCGAAAATTTTTACCCCGATCTCGAGGATGCGATCCGCAAGGCGGAAAAGGAGCTGGAGCAGGTGAAGATCGCCGACGAGGAATCCGAGGAGATCTGTGAGAACTGCGGCAGGCATCTGGTGATCAAATACGGACCGCACGGCAAGTTCCTTGCCTGCCCGGGCTTTCCGGAATGCCGGAACACCAAGCCGTACTTTGAAAAGATTTCTGTTGCCTGTCCGCAATGCGGCAAGGATATCGTGCGCAAAAAGACGCGCAAAGGCCGGGTATACTACGGCTGCATCGACAATCCGAACTGTGATTTCATGAGCTGGCAGAAGCCGTCAAAGATTCCCTGCCCGCGGTGCGGAAAGCTGATGGTGGAGCGCGGCAGGAAGCTGACCTGCACGGATCGTGAGTGCGGATACATGCAGGATATGCCGGAGAACGATGACTGAGAGCCCTAAGGAGGGAAGGGAAAGTCGTGAGCAATGTTGAATTACTGGATAACACGCGTCGGATCGGGCGGCTTTTGCATGAGGTCAACGATGGAAAGGTGGTGTTCAATGAGCTCTGCCGGGTTCTGTCGGACACGCTTTCTTCCAATATCCTGGTGATTTCCAGAAAGGGGAAGCTCCTGGGAATCGGAGAAAACAAGAGCGTGGAACGTCTGACGGAGCTTTTGCCGGGCACTGTAGGCGAGTTTCTTGACCGTCATCTGAACGAACGTCTGCTGGGCATTCTGTCCACTAAGGAAAACGTGAACCTGGAGACGCTGGGCTTTTCGGCCGGCGCAGCCAGAAGCTATACGGCGATTGTGACACCGACGGAAATCGCGGGAGATCGTCTGGGCACGCTCTTCGTCTACAAAAACGACGAGTCCTATGAGATTGACGATATCATTCTCACGGAGTATGCGACGACCGTCGTGGGGCTTGAGATGCTCCGGGCTGAGAACGAGGAGAACGCGGAGGAAGAGCGCAAGCACAAGGATATTGAGGCGGCGATCCGGACGCTTTCCACTTCCGAAATCGAGGCGATCGTCAATATTTTCGATGAGCTGGACGGTGAGGAGGGCATCCTGGTGGCCAGCAAGATGGCGGATCGTGTCGGCATCACACGCAGTGTCATTGTCAATGCTCTGCGCAAGTTTGAAAGTGCCGGAATCATCGAGACCAGATCCTCCGGTATGAAGGGAACCTATATCCGGGTGATCAATGAGGTGTCCTTCGAAGAGATGAAAAAGCTGAAAAAACTGAAAAAACAGCTGAAGAAACAATAATCCGGAGCGGGAGAGGACTATGCTTTTCAATTCCGTCCGATTTCTGATCTTTTTCCCGGCGGTGGTTTTTGTTTACGCCTTTATTCCCAGAAAGATCCGCGCGCTCTGGCTGCTGGTCGCAAGCTATTTTTTTTACATGAGCTGGAACGCGAAATATGCGCTCCTGATCGCCCTTTCCACCGTCGTCACCTGGGCGGGCGGACTCGTTCTCTCATCTGTCGAAAATCGATCGCGCGCTGAAAGACGCGCTGTGCTTGCGCTGGTTTTTACCGTCAATCTCGGCATTCTCTTTTTCTTCAAGTATTTCCGGTTTGCACTTGACACGATAAGTTCCATCCTTAAGCTGTTCGGCGGGGGCGCCATCCACAGCGGGCTGGATGTTCTTCTTCCCGTGGGCATATCCTTCTATACCTTTCAGGCGCTCGGATACTGCGCGGACGTCTATCATGGACGCGTGCAGGCAGAGCGGAATCTTCTGCACTATGCGCTGTTCGTTTCCTTTTTCCCGCAGTTGGTCGCAGGCCCGATCGAACGCTCCGGAAACCTGCTGAAACAGATAGATGATATTGAAAACATTAATATTCGTAATTACGACCAGGTTATCTCCGGACTGTTACTGATGCTCTGGGGGTACTTTCAAAAGGTCGTCATCGCTGACCGCATCGCGATCCTTGCGGATACGGTTTTTGACGAGCCGGCGCGCTTCGGAACGACCGCGCTGCTGATCGGAGCCCTGGCCTTTACCCTGCAGATTTACTGTGATTTCGGCGCCTATTCCTCCATTGCCATCGGCGCGGCGCGGGTCATGGGATTCAGGCTTTCGGACAACTTCAACACGCCGTATTTCGCGGAGAGTATTGCCGATTTCTGGCACCGCTGGCACATTTCTCTTTCCACGTGGTTTCGGGACTATGTTTACATTCCTCTCGGCGGAAACCGCTGCAGCCGAGTCCGCAGATATCTGAATCTGATGATCACATTTCTGCTTAGCGGGCTCTGGCATGGGGCCGCGTGGACCTATGTGATCTGGGGCGGGCTGCACGGATTCTACCAGATCGCGGGAGATTTTCTGTCAGCGCCGCTTCGCAGGATCGGAGACTGGCTTAAGGTCAACCGCGCGGCGGAGAGCTGGCATCTTTTGCGCATGGCGCTGACCTTTGCCCTTACCTCCTTCGCCTGGATCTTTTTCCGCGCGGCATCGCTTTCGGATGCCCTGTTCTATATCGGACGGCTTTTTACCAGACCCGATCCGTGGTCTCTTTTCGACGGAAGCATCTATGCGCTGGGGCTGGATGTGGCACAGATGCACGTGCTCGCGTTTTCCCTTGCGCTGCTTTTCCTTGTTGATCTTCTCAGAGCACGCAGGCACCAGGAACCCGGTGATTTCCTTAAGGAACAGAATCTCTGGTTCCGTTTTGCCGTGCCGCTGATGATGATTCTGGTCATTCTTGTTTACGGCGCGTACGGGGTCGATTTCGATTCCGCCCGGTTTATCTATTTTACCTTTTGACGGAGGATATGATGCGCCGAGTGATTACGATAACCGGTTTCCTTCTTTTGACCCTCGGAATGCTTGCCGCGGCCTATCGCGTGCTGTCGTGGAAGGACACGATGGGCGATTATCTCTCCTCCGCGCAGATGCTCTATGAGACGGATCGGGACCGTGTGGATGCCCTGTTTGTCGGAAGCAGCCACGTGTATGCGGCGATCAATCCGGACGTGATCTGGCGCGAGGAGGGAATTGCCGGATTTGATATGGCGATTTCCGGACAGGATGCGACTGCGGCGTATTATTACACGAAGGAGGCGTTTAAGAGGCAGTCCCCGCGGGTCGTCGTGGTGGATCTGCTCGCGACGACCTTTACGGAGGGGCTGGACGGCAATACCTACCGGAGCATGCTTTCCATGAGGAGCGGCATCAATCAGGCTTCCATGGTGATGGCAGATGAGAATACCGCCGGCCGCCTGGCCGAGTATCTGCTGAAATGGCCGATCATCCACACGCGCTACCGCGAGCTTGGCGTGTATGATTTTGTTACGAATCCCTACAACCGTTTCGGCCGCGGCTATTGCTACCGGTTTACGTCGGAGGAGGTGAAGCATACGCCCGGCCTGGAGGATCTGCCCGATACGGAGCCGGTAAGCGACAGGAACCGCGCATGGGTCGATGATTTTGTGGCTCTGGCGGACAGGAAGGGGTGCGCCCTCGTCACGACGATTCTGCCTCATGAGATGAAGCCGGAGGAGAAGGCGGTTTACAACGGCGTCGTCGCCTATCTGCAGGAGAAGGGGGTCCCTGTCATCGATTTCAATCATATGGTGGCGGATCTGGACCTTTCTTATGAAGAGGATTTTATGGATCCGGGGCATTTGAATTATTTCGGAGGGGAAAAGCTTTCCCGGTGGCTCAGCGCGTATCTGCGGGAACGGTACGGACTGGCCGATCATCGAGGCGATCCTGCCTATGCGGACTGGGATCAGAGTCTTTCCTACGCGGAGCATTTGATTCTTTCAAACGATCTGAACTGTATGGAGCGGGTCGGCACGATCTGTTCCCGCCTGGCAAAGGAGCAGGATCTGCTTCTTGTTCTGCAGGTTTCTGGAGAAGGCGGGAATCTCACGGAGGAACAGAGGCAGGCAGCCGATCTTCTTATGCCGGAGCCGTCCTTTTTTGACGGGACGGGCACGGCTGTCCTGGAGACGGGTTCCCGGACGGTCATCCGCAACCCCGGCACGACGAAACCCTTCGATCTGGATATTTGTCCCGGTACGGTTTTGCGCGTTTCAGCCGATGGGAGCACGGTGTCCGTCGGAGACCACACGCTTTTTGACGGTGCCGACGGGCTTCATATCGCGGCCATCAGCCGCCGCACGAACGATCTGATTTTTGAACGCACATTTAACTAAAGGTTTTCTTGCGATCAGCCGATATAACTGGTATACTGATGTCAGGGTCAAAAGCTCAAGCGGCGTTCATGCTTGCGTGAAGTGACACTTGAGTCGGGACCCATGGACATCATACAAAGTGAATAACCCGCGCAACGGATGGCAGATTTGAAGCGCAACGGATGGCGATGGACGCCCGCAGGGAAAGCGGGCGGGGCTGTCGATAAACGGACTTATCGGTTTGGATAGGTTCGTTTTTTGTTTTCTGGGGAAATGGAAAGGAGGGAAAGAAAACCACTAGATATTGTATTATATTAAAAAACGCCCTTGTATTTTGTATGAAAAACGAATAAACTATATCTCGGTGCGGGGGCTGTGCGCCCCGGCGCGACAGAAAGGAAACGAGCGATTATGATCAATTCCAACGCTTATGATTATATCAATCTGCTGGACAGGACGGCGGATGCCTCCTGGACCAGAAATGAGGTGATCGGCAACAACATCGCCAATGTCAACACGCCCGGATATAAGCGGCAGGATATCGATTTTGAAAACCAGCTCAGGCAGGCTCTGGGCGATTCCCGCTACATCACCATGGATGCCAAGGTGAAGAAGGCCAATAAGAGCGACCTCAGGCCGCGGGTCTATCTGGATCATGTAAATTATTCCTACAGGCTGGACGGCAACAACGTCGACATCGACACAGAGAACGTGGAGCTTGCCGCTAACCAGCTGAAGTATCAGGGCATCATCACGAGTCTGACGAGTGAATTCAACAATCTTCAGGCAGCGATGAGGGGAGGTACGTGATGAGTATATTTGATTCCTTTAATATCAACGCTTCGGGCATGACGGCGGAGCGCTTCCGCATGGATATCATCGCCGAGAATATCGCGAATGCCAACACGACGCGCACGGAGAACGGCGGCCGTTACGTGCGCAAGGTTGTCACGTTTCAGGAAAAGGAGATGAACACCCCCTTTTCCCGCATCTTAAACATCAAGACCGATCATTATTCAGGCAAGGGCGTCCGTGTCTCCACCGTGCAGAACGACACCTGGACGCAGGCGAATATGGTGTATGATCCCTCGCATCCCGATGCGGACGAAAACGGTTACGTGACCTATCCAAACGTGAACACCATCACGGAGATGACAAACCTGATCGATGCCAGCCGCGGATATGAGGCCAACGCGACCGCGTTCAACGCGAGCAAGCAGATCGCGACGCAGGGACTGAATATCGGACAGGGCGGCTGATAGAGCCGGTGATCAACTTTTTTAGCTGAAGGGGTACGGATCATGGCAGATATTGCGATTGACAGTCTCAGAAATGTGCGGGCAAGGGACATACGAAGCGCGGAAAAGGCGTATAATGAGCGACCTTATTCGATTTTTGACACGGATGAGCGCGATTATACCTTTCAGGATATGCTCACCAAGGCGGTGGACAATATCAACACGACAAACGCGTACCTTTCGGACGCGGAGAATGAGGAGATCAAATGGGCGCTCGGACAGACCACCAACACCCACGATCTCTCCATCGCCCTGCAGAAGGCCAGCACCGCGCTGCAGTACACGATCGCGGTGCGTGACCGCGTGATGCAGGCGTATAACCAGATCATGCAGATGCAGGTCTGAATACTGATTTTGGAGAATGGCACCGCGCCCGGAGGACGGGCGCTTGAGCAATAAGGCACACAGAGGAGGAACAGAGCGATATGAACAGCATCATGGAGAGATTGCGCACGATTCTCGATAAGCTGAAGGAGTTCTGGAACCGGTTCACCACCAGGCAGAAGACGATCATTGTCATCACGGCCGTGTCGGTGGTGGTCGGAATTGTCGTTCTGGTCAATGCGCTGAACCAGCCGCATTACGTGTTTCTGCTCTCCGCCGAGGACACCGCGCAGTCCTCCCAGATCAAGAGCCTGTTCGATGAGAACGGGATCAATTATCAGCTCTCCGATGACGCACTCGATTACCGTGTGCTGGAGGGGCAGGTGTCACAGGCAAGGCTTCTTCTCGGCGCCAATCAGATCCAGTCCACGGCCTACACCATTGACAATGTGACGAACGGGAGCTTCTCCACCACGGAGGCCGACAAGCAGAAGAAATACGTCGTGTACCTGCAGGGAGAACTGAAGACGGACATCGAGGCGCTGGATGCGGTGGAGACAGCGATCGTCAAGCTACATCTTCCGGAGAATGACGGCACGCTCTTAAACACCAATCAGGAGTCGAATGCCAGCGTCACCCTGAAGCTGGTGAAGAATGCAAGCTTTGACGCTGATAACGCCTCCTTCCTGGCTCGTTTCATCGCCACGGCCATCGGCAATGAGACGACCGACAACATCGTGATCATGGATACCGACGGCAACATGCTTTTTGCCGGGGGCACGGATTCCTCCGCCTCCGGACTGGCCAGCTCGACCCTGTCGGTCAAAACCAAGGCGGAGCAGCTCGTCAAGAGCGAGGTCAAGAATGTGTTGCTCGGAACCAGTCTCTATGATAATGTAGAGGTGGCGGTCAACCTTGCCATGGATTTCTCCAACAAGGAGAATACGACCCATGAGTATTATCCTCCGGAAGGAGCGACGCAGGGCGTTCTCTCCCACGAGGACAGCTACGAATCCGAGACCATCAACGGTCCCGGCGACGTGCCCGGAACGGACACCAATTCGGATACGACCTATGTGCTGCAGGACAATGAGTATTCGAAGCAGACCGTCGAGGAGATGAACAAGGACTATCTGCCGAACGAGTCGATTACCAAGACCTATTCGACGGCAGGCAATATCGATTATGAGAAGTCCACACTCTCCGTGGCGGCCATCGATTACAACGTCATCAGCGAGGAGGATGCGAAGAACCGCGGTTTGCTGGATGAGATGACCTGGGAGGAATACAAGGTCAACAATTCCGAGCGGATCCGTATGGAGATGGATCCGGATATGATTCGGCTTGCCGCGCAGGCAACGGGTATTCCGGAGGGCAATATCGCCCTGCTTGCCTACAGGGAGAATGTCTTTATCGACCGCGAGGGCGGAAACGTCGGTCTGACGGATATCCTGCAGATCGTGCTGATCGTCCTGATCCTGGGTCTGCTTGCCTTCGTCATCTTAAGGAGCATGAAGGCCAACAAGGAAGCGGAGGAGGAGCAGCCCGAGGAGCTTTCGGTTGAACAGCTTCTGGAGTCGCAGCCGGAGGAGGAGATTCTGGAGAACATCGAGGTCAACGAGGGCTCCGAGCTCAAGCGTATGATCGAGCAGTTTATTGAGAATAATCCGGAGGCTGCCGCCAATCTGTTGAGAAACTGGCTGAATGAGGATTATGCATAATGCCTTACGATGAAGTCGAGGGAGTTGACAACGCTGAATTACTTGAAAATGTCACGGGTCTGCAGAAATCCGCGATCCTTCTGATCGCGCTCGGACCCGAGAAGTCCTCTGCACTTTTTAAGCATCTCAAGGAGGACGAGATCGAGCAGCTCACGCTCGAGATCGCCAACACACGGAGCATCACGCCGCAGATCAAGGAAGCGGTCATCGCGGAGTTTTACCAGGTATGCCTTGCACAGCAGTATATTGCCGAAGGCGGTATCAACTATGCCAAGGAGCTGCTGGAAAAGGCGCTCGGCGAGGATAAGGCCATGGACGTCATCGGCAAGCTTACGGCGTCCCTGCAGGTAAAGCCCTTCGAGTTTATCCGCAAGACGGATCCCTCGCAGATCCTCACCTTTATTCAGGACGAGCATCCGCAGACCATCGCGCTCATCCTGTCCTACATGTCGCCCGCCCAGAGCGCCATGGTGCTCTCGGCGCTCTCGCCGGACAGACAGACGGATGTCGCAAGGCGTATTGCTCTCATGGACCGGACGAGCCCGGACACTATCAAAGAGGTGGAGCGCGTGCTGGAATCAAAGCTTTCAAGTCTGGTCAACCAGGATTATACCATTGTCGGCGGCGTGGATGCCGTGGTCAATATCCTGAATACCGTGGATCGCGCGACAGAGAAGCACATTATGGAGACGCTGGAAATCGAGGAGCCGGAGCTGGCCGACGAGATCCGCAAGAAGATGTTCGTCTTCGAAGATATCCTGCTTCTGGACGACCGTGCCATTCAGCGCGTGCTGCGTGATGTGGAAAACGGAGATCTGGCACTGGCCTGCAAGGGCTCCAACGAGCAGGTGCAGAACGCGATCTTCAACAACCTGTCCAAGCGTCTGGCGGTTATGATCAAAGAGGATATGGACTTCATGGGTCCTGTCCGTATGAAGGATGTGGAAGAGGCGCAGCAGAAGATCGTCAGTGTCATCCGCAAGCTTGAGGATCAGGGTGAAATTGTGATCTCCAGAGGCGGAGGTGATGAGCTAGTTGTCTAACCTGTATAAAAGCTATTTCACCAATCGCCAGGAAAACCGCGCGCCGGTCGTTATCAATGCGAATACTCTGTTCGAAAGGCGGATGGAGGAAAAGAAAAAGAAGGACGAGCTCAGACAGCTTGCCTACGGTCAGCACCTCCCCGTGACGGATGCCGGGGAGGATGAATTTTCTTCGCTGAATCCCGAACAGCTGGCCATGCTGACGGCGGATCCCGAGGCCGCATACGCGGCAGAGGAGGGATCGGTCATGCCGGCGCAGGAGGTTGCCGCCGGTCCGACGGAGGAGGAACTCGCGGCGGCGCAGGCGGAGCTTGATGCCATCAGGGAACAGTCGGAGCAGCTGATTAAGGAAGCGGAGCAGCAATCCGAGGAGATCCGCGCCAACGCGGCAAAACAGGGATATGAGGAGGGCTACCGCGCCGGGCAGCAGGAGGCTGAGCGGGAGCATACCGTGCAGATGGCGGCTCTTGAGCAGCGGGAAAGGGATCTTCAGACCAATTACGACAGGCTTCTGGAGGAAGCCGAACCCCGCATGGTGGATGCGCTGACACGGATTTATGAGCATGTTTTCGCCGTCCGTCTGGCACAGGATAAGGATGTCATCCTGCACCTGCTGCAGCAGACCCTCTCACGGGCAGATCCGACGGGCGATTTTCTCATTCATGTCTCCTCTGCGGATTATGAGGCCGTGTTGGATGCACGGGATCAGCTGAAGGAGAGCATACCAAACCCGAACTGCACACTGGAGATCGTCGAGGACACCTTCATGAAGGAAAATGAGTGCATGATCGAGACGGACGGCGGTGTGTTTGACTGCGGCCTGGGTACGGAGCTGGAGGAACTCTCCAAAAAGCTTAAGCTTCTGTCAACCGTCTGATGAATACCCTGCAGATCGATTATCAGAAATATCAGAAAGCGGAGTCCGGCACCTACAGTAAGATGCGGGGCAAGGTGGTCAACGTCGTGGGACTCACGATCGAATCCGCGGGACCCGCGGCCAGGATGGGCGATATCTGCCGGATCTGGCCGAAGGATAAGGACGGCGAGGGGGTCATGAGCGGCGAACCGACGCTGTCGGAGGTGGTCGGCTTCAGAAACGGCCGCGTGCTTTTGATGCCTTATGAGAATACTTACGGCATCGGAGAGGGCTCCATTGTGGAGAATACCGATGAGGCGCTGCAGGTTTACGTGAGCGATGATCTCATCGGCAAAACGCTTGACGGGTTCGGGCGGCTTGACAATACCTCGGATCATCCCGGGGAGCCGATTCCCGGCGGCGTTCCGCGTTCGGTGGAGAGTCTGCCGCCGGATGCGATGTCCAGGGACCCGATCTCGGAGGTATTGACCCTTGGAGTCAAGGCGGTGGACGGTCTGCTGACCATCGGCAAGGGGCAGCGAATCGGTATTTTCGCGGGATCCGGTGTCGGTAAATCGACGCTGATGGGCATGTTCGCGAGGAACACCAATGCGGACATCAATGTCGTTGCCCTGATCGGCGAACGTGGACGTGAGGTGCGCGAGTTTATCGAGCGCGATCTCGGGCCGGAGGGCATGAAACGCTCCGTGGTGGTGATCGCGACCTCGGACAAGCCGGCTCTGGAGCGCATGAAGGCGGCCAAGACGGCGACGGCCATTGCGGAATACTTCCGCGACAAGGGGAAGGACGTCCTGCTGATGATGGACAACCTGACCCGTTTTTCCATGGCACAGCGCGAAATCGGACTCGCGAACGGAGAACCGCCGGTGTCGCGCGGCTATCCGCCGAGCGTCTACGCGGAGATGCCAAAGCTTCTTGAACGCGCGGGACGGTCGCAGGCGGGCTCCATCACCGGGCTGTATGCCGTGCTGGTGGACGGTGATGATTTCAATGAGCCGATCACGGACACGGCGCGCGGCATCCTGGACGGTCACATTTTTTTGAACCGCAACCTGGTGGCGCGCAATCATTATCCGGCCATTGATGTGCTGGCGAGCATCTCCCGATGCATGAGCGCCATTGCCTCACCGGAGCACAAAAAAGCGAGCGGCAAACTCAAAAACGTGCTGGCCACCTACAACAACGCCGAGGATCTGATCAACATCGGCGCTTACAAAAGCGGTGCCAATCCAAACATTGACTATGCGATCAGCAAAATCGACCGGGTCAATGAGTTTCTTGTGCAGGCGACGGACGAAAAGTTCAGCTTTGATGAAGAAGTAAAAATGCTGGAGGCAATCTTCGAGGATTGACTACGAGCGTAAGCGGCTGTAAACGGAGCAGGGTGGATGGCGAGATTTCGATACCGCATGCAGAATATTCTCAACATCAAGGAGCGGCAGGAGGAGATGCAGCGAAATGCGCTTGCGGCAGCCCGCCTGAAGCTTCGTGAGGAGGAGGAGAAGCTTTCCGGTCTTATGAGCAGACGCGCCGACTACCGGGAAGAGGGGCGTGCCATGCGGGTCAAGGCGCTCTCGGTGCTCGATATCATGGCCAACAACCATGCCGTCAGCACGATGGATGAAATGATCGCGAGCCAGCGTTCCCATGTGGCGCGCGCGGAAAAAAATGTGGAGATTGAGCGGCAGCGCCTGACCGAGGCCATGCAGGAGAGAAAGATGCATGAAAAGCTCAGGGAGAAGGCCTTTGAAAAGTTTCTGAAGGAGGAGAGAGCTTTGGAGGCGAAGACCAATGACGAACGGTCAAGCTTCATTTACGGACAGAAGACATCATACGATGTAAACTGACTTTACCTTCATAATTATTTTTCACAGAGGGAAAAAGATGGCGGCTGAAAACGGAAATTACGGTGCTCCTTACGATGAGAAGGAACAGCGCAAGAAAATAAAGGAAGAAAAGAAGCAGCTTCGGGCCGAAGAGAAGGCGAGCAAAAAGGAGCAGAAAGCCAAGCGCAAGGCGCTGGCTGACCGGGAAGCGGATCTTGATGCGGATGACGTCGGCAGCGGCTTTGCGGCATTTGTCATCACCATCCTGATCATCCTGATGTGGCTTGCGATCATGGCGCTGTTGATCCGGCTGGATATCGGCGGCTTCGGATCGCAGGTGCTGGCTCCCGTTCTCGGCAAGGTGCCCGTGGTCAACCGGATTCTGCCGGAGGGCTCGATTCCCCCGGAGGGGTCGGACGATGAGGGCGGAGGCTCTGTCTCGGGACAGGCATCCCGCACGCAGTCGGGCGACGGCACGCTTCCGGAGATCACCTTCCCGGGGCTCAATCCCGGAGAGGACAACGGGTCGGGCGACGGGAGTGAAGAGGGGCAGGGCGGAAGCTCAGACGCCTATGTCAGACAGCTGGAGGGGGAGTTGGCGCAGGCCCAGCAGCGCAACAACGAATATGCCAAGACCATCGCCGAGCAGCAGGCGGAGCTTTCCCGTCTGCAGCCCTTCGAACAGGAGCAGGCGGAATTTGAACGCGTGAAGGCGGATTTCTATGAGAATGTGATTTACTCCGACAACGGTCCGGGACCGGAGGAGTATGCGAAATACTACGAGGGATTGAATCCGGAGCTCGCGGCAGAGCTTTACGCGCAGGCGATTCAGTCCAGGCTGGACACGGAGGAGGTGCAGAATTACGCGAAGACCTACTCCGCCATGAAGGCCAAGAAGGCTGCGGGAATCCTTGAGGATCTGGTCAATAACAAAAATGACGCGGATCTGGCGGCGCGCATTCTTCAGCAGATGACGAGCGATGACCGGGGAAACATCCTTGCGGTGATGGATGCGGAGGTCGCCGGCGTCCTCACGGAGCTTTTGAAGCCGGACACGCTTCCTCCGCTGGGACAGTGAGAAGCGCATATACGGATCGACTGTGAATTGTAACGTTTTTTGGTTTTTTTCGATCCTGCCCTAAAGGTTTTTTTCCTGCGGTCGATATATTGTGTAGCAGATGATGCAGACAGTGTGCTGCAGAATAAACCGTAAGGAGCAGATATGGCAGACACAAGAATACAGGGCTTCGATCCGCTGATGCAGATGCAGCAGATGATGAACCCTCAGGGCATCCCGCAGAAGGGAAGCGGCGAGTTTGAGGATCTGATGCAGCAGGCAGCCGGCGTTCTCGAAGCGGCAAAGCTCTCACAGGGCGGGGCTCAGGCGCGGGCGACAGCCACAGAAAAGGATGCTGCAGCCGACATCACCCGGATCGGCAGCACACAGAAACAAAGCCCGGTAAGGGACGCGGCCACCAAACCAAAGCCGCAGGAAGAAAAAAAACAGAATATCGGTCAGGACGACAAACAAAACGCTCGGGTCACGGAAGACAATGCGAAGCAGGGGAAGGATCTCCAGAAAGCAGCCGATGACGCCGGGCGTAAATTGATTTCCGAGGTGTCGGAAAAGCTCGATGTCGCAGAGGAAGATGTGGAGCTTGCCATGGAGACGCTGGGACTTACGGCGATCTCTCTCCTGGATCCCGCCAATCTGACCGCTCTCCTCACAGAGCTCTCCGGCGAGAGCGATCCGATGGTGCTGGTGACCGACGCGGATCTGTATCAGACGCTGCAGGAGCTGGTGACATCCGCGCAGGAGTTTTCCGATGAAATCGGGATCACCCCGGAGCAGATCAATGAGCTGGCGGTCATTCCTTCTCCTGAGGCGGCTGCGCCCGGGGAGGATGCACCGGAAGTTCTTCCCGAAGAGCCGGCGGATGCCCCGGAATCCTTTGCAAAGACGCTCACGGAAACCATCGGCGCAACGAATGAAGCCCCTGCGCAGGCAGCGGCCGGTGAAGATGAGGAACCGGTTCGTGTCGAGCTCTCCCGCACGGATGCGGACGGCAATGTGGTCAGCGTTGAAGTGACGATGGATAAGGGAAGCGTCGTTGCCGAACAGGTAAACAGCGGCGCACAGAACGAGCAGGGCGAAAGCCACCAGCGCCGTGACCGGGAAAGCGGACACACACAGGCACCGGAAAATCTGGCGGATCATGTGGTTGGTGAGCTGGCCGGACGCATGGCGGAGCAGCAGGTGGATTTCAGCGAGATCGCAGCTCCGGAGCAGACACCCGGCACACAGACCCAGGAGATGGTGGAAATTGTCCGCCAGATCACGGAGCAGATCCGGGTGAATATCGGCGCGGATGTGACCAGCATGGAGCTGACCCTCCATCCCGCAAGCCTCGGTAATGTGCAGCTGACGGTGACGCAGGACGCGCAGGGCAAGATGGTAGCCCAGTTCGTTGTGGAAAATGAGACAGTCAGACAGGCCATTGAGAGTCAGGTTCAGACCCTGCAGCAGCGCCTGGACGAGCAGGGAACAAAGATCGAGGCGGTTGAGATTTCCCTGGCAAGCCACGGTTTTGAGAGCAACTTAAACGGCAACCAGACCGGCCAGCAGGCGGATCAGCAGAGAGAGGAACAGTTCAGAGCCGCCGGCCCCCGGGGCACCAGACGGATCAACTTGGCGGAGCTTACAGAGGAAGAAGAACAGACCGAAGAGGAGCGGATTGCCGCGGAAATGATGGCGGCAAACGGGAATACGGTGGATTATACGGCATAAAAAACGCCACGGTAAATAAAGACAGGCAGCGAGCGCGGTCGGAGATCGCAGAGCAAAGAGAACGGAGTTTTCGGAAAGGATCAGTATGGGAGTCAGTGCAGTCGTAGACAAAGGGCAGGTGACCAACATGGAATCTGCCGTCAGCAAGGAGCAGAAGAGTTCCGCCACCAATGTGGACAAGGACCAGTTCATGACCCTGCTCGTCGCGCAGATGAAGTATCAGGATCCGCTGGAGCCCACCTCCAACACCGAGTACATCTCACAGTATGCCACCTTCTCCGAACTGGAACAGATGCAGAACATGTCCAAGTCCCTGGAGCTGTCCCGCGCCTCCGAGCTGGTGGGCAAGGTGGTGGTCATCCAGCCCTCGGAGAACAACATGCTCACACAGGAGCTGGAGGGACAGGTCGACAAGGTGACCTACATCAACAACAAGGCCTACGTCGAGATCGGCGGGCGCACCTTCGCCGCAAGCGATGTCAGCCAGGTCATGAGCGATGAGTACAGCCAGGCAAAGCGCGTGATTGAGGCCTGGGGCGACGAGATCGATAAGCTGCCCAATGTCAACGAGATCACGCTGGCGGATCACGCCAACACGATTTACAGCCTCTACAATGTGTACGACGCTTTCTCGGATGAGACCAAGGCGCTGGTGGATCCCTCCTATGTGACGGCCATCAACCAGTACAAGAACCGGATTGATGAGCTGGCGGCCGTGGAGGCTGAAAATGCCAGAAATGCCGCGGAGGCCGCTGAAGCAGAAAATGCAGAAGATCAGGAAGCCTCAACGGAAGAATGAGACAACGCTAAGCAAGTATAAGACCGTCAGGAATAAACAGGATCAAAGCAAAGGAGGATCTGCCCTATGATGCGTTCACTTTTCTCCGGCGTGGCCGGACTGAAAACCCACCAGACCCGTATGGATGTCATCGGTAACAATATTGCCAACGTCAACACCACGGCATACAAATCCCAGAGCATGACATTCTCGGACATTTTCTACCAGACGACGCAGAATGCGTCCGGCGCCAGCCAGAACCGCGGCGGTGTCAATGCCAGACAGATCGGTCTGGGTGTCCAGACCTCCGCCATCTCCACGGCAATCGAACAGCAGGGCGCCTCGCAGACCACCAACAACCCCTTCGATATCATGATTTCCGGCGACGCCTTCTTTGTGGTCAACAACGGCAACGAGCAGCTCTACACCCGTGACGGCACGTTTTATGTGGACGGCGCGGGCAATCTGGCCATGCAGTCCACCGGTTACCTGGTACAGGGCTGGCAGTCCAAGCAGAATGAGGACGGCTCCTGGGGCGTGGATGTCAACGGCGGAATCGGACGCCTGCAGATCATGAACGAAGCGAATACCTACTATCCGCCGGCTGCCACGACCGATGCGGTCATGAGCGGCAACATCGATATGAATGACACTAACGTCCGCTCGGCTGCCGGCCGCGTGATGACGCTGGAATTCTATGATGACCGTGGCTACCTCTACACCGCAAAATTTGCTGTCAAGATGATGAAGAATGACGACGGCACGCCGATGACAACGGCAACAGTCGAGGATTCACAGTCGTCTGCAACTGATAAGAAAACGAATATTTATGATTATCTCGAAACGGATGCGATTGATAATCTGAAGGACGAGACGGAGGATATCGTCAAAAACAAACCCCTGTATTCTATCACACTGATGGACATCCTTGATTCGAAAAATGTTTCTATTGATGCGGAAGCCTTCAGCAATGTGACCTTCGGATCCTCCAGCAAATGGAATGTGAAGATGACCAACAAGGTGGAGCCCACGACGACGGCGTCCGATTTCAGCTCCGGCAGCCTCCAGAGACTGAAGACGACGGCCAAGGATCTGAATGATCCCAACAAGAATGACGCCTGGGCAGGCATCGGCGGACAGTACTTCGGTCTTTCGGACGCGGTCATCGACAGCTACGGCAAGGATGCGACCTTTACCTATGACGCCGGCACAAAGACGATGACGATCACAAGCAACAACAAGACCAGCACCTTTGCCTTCAATCCGGACACCGGCGCCCTGATGGAGGGTTCGGATCTGATGATCGGCTTCGGCGACGGCACGGTGACCAATCTGGAGAGTTTCAAAAATGTCGCCTTTGATTCAAGCACCATCACCAACGTCAATACCAACGGCACCTCCACCTTCAAGGCCACCAAGGGCGCCATGGACGGCGAGACCGGCACCGGCCGCATGGTGGGTGAGATGAACGGCATCTCCGTGGAGACGGACGGCAAGATCTGGGCCTCCTACTCCAACGGCCAGACCAAGCTCCTGGGTCAGATTGCCTCGGCGGAATTTGCCAACGCATCGGGTCTGGAGAAGAGCGGCGACAACCTCTACAAGCAGACCAACAACTCCGGCGAAGCGGCGATTCAGGATATCTCCGTGGACGGCGGCCGCATGAATACCGGTGTGCTGGAAATGAGTAACGTCGATCTGTCCAATGAGTTTACCACGATGATCACGACCCAGCGCGGTTTCCAGGCCAACAGCCGGATCATCACCGTCTCCGATACGCTTCTTGAGGAGCTGACGAACCTGAAGAGATAAAGGGGGGGCTTCTCTTCCTGACGGATAACAGGTCTCCCGGGTATTGCCCGGGAGATTTTTTATCGATATTTCGTTCACTTTCTTTCTTTACCGTCCATGAAAAAAGTGATATGATATACGGGATTATTGAATCGTGGGGGAGCAGGATGATAGAGGTCACCAGGATGAACGGGCAAAAGCTCATCGTCAACTGTGAACTGATCCTGACCGTGGAGGAGACGCCGGACACGCTCCTCACCTTTACCTCGGGGCACAAGCTTCTGGTAAAAGAAAGTAGACAGGAGATCATCGGTTTAGTAAAATCATACAAGAAAGAGATTCTCGCGGGCGCCTGAGTTTTTCAGGGGACGCGGGCTTCTCCGATTTTGTGCGTAAGGAGTAGCTTCAGTGGATATAGCATCAATTATCGGTCTTGCGATGTGTTTTATCGCCATGATCGTCGGTATCATCACCTCCGGCGGTGTGGGCGCGTTCAAGAATTTCGTCGATATCCCGTCCTTCTTCGTTACGGTTGTCGGTGCGTTCATGTGCGTTCTGGCCAGCAACACGCTGCCGGACTTTATCGCGGGCTTAAAATCCCTCACTCTGATTTTCAAGCTCCCGGCCAATAACGTGTCGGAGAATATCAAGCAGATCATTGCCCTTTCCAACACCGCCAGAAAAGAGGGACTGCTGGCGCTGGAAGAGGCGGCCAACAGCATAGAAGATGCCTTCCTGAAAAAGGGACTACTCCTGATCGTCGACGGCACGGATCCGGAGCTGGTCAAGAGCATTCTGGAAGCGGAGATGGACGCGGTGGATTCCAGACACAAGATGCGCATCGCGGTCTGGGAGGATATCGGCTCCATGGGTCCTGCCTGGGGTATGATCGGAACCTTGCTGGGGCTGGTTAACATGCTGCAGGCCATGGATGATCCCTCCGCCATCGGACCGAATATGGCGGTCGCTCTTATCACGACCCTGTATGGCTCGGTTATCGCCAACTGGCTCTGCGCGCCGACGGCCACCAAGCTTAAGCATCTCAACAACGACGAGTTTACGACCAAGAGTATTATGATCGAGGGAATCCTTTCCATCCAGGCGGGCGAAAACCCGCGCGTGACGGAGGAAAAGCTGAAATCCTTCCTGTCGCCTGCGGATAAGGCAGCATTTGAGGCGGACAACGGCGGCGGTGGCGGCGGTGAAGAGTAGAAACCGGATTCCGCGTTCGGAGTAATAAGGAATGGCGAAACCAAAGGAAGAACCCCCCAAGGGGGCACCCGCGTGGCAATCGACCTTCGCGGACCTGATGAATCTGCTTCTGTGCTTCTTCGTGCTTCTTTTCTCGATGTCCTCCATCGAGAAGGAGAAGTTCGAAGCGGTTGCGGCATCCTTTTCACAGGCGTTCAGCATCTTTGACGGCGGTGAGATCGCCTTCGGCGAGGGAGCCCTGGTCGGAGACGGCGTATCGCAGCTCAATGAGCTGAATATTTACGTCAATTCGATGGGCACGTCGGAGGACAAGACCAAGGAGAAGGAGCACGACAAGGAAGAGGATTACGACAAGCAGGAGGAGGCGCTGAAGGAGCAGATGGCGGCCTCCGAGAAGCTGGCGGAGCAGATCGCCGAGGCACTGATGGCCACCGGCATCACGGATGTGGTGGAACTGAATTTCACCAGCCAGTATGTGCAGCTGACCCTGCAGGGATCCATCCTCTTTGATTCCGGAGAGGTGACCATCAAGGACGAAGGGAAGCCCATTCTGGACAAACTGGGTGTGATTCTGGAGCGCTATGCGGGCGGAACGATCGAGATCGAGGGACACACGGACAACGTACCGATGCACGGAGCAAAGTATTCCAACAACGACGAGCTTTCCTCCGGCCGTGCCCTGTCGGTATTCAACTATCTGATTGAGACGACAGGCCTTGACCCTGCGCGGATCATGCACACGGGTCGCGGTGAATACATGCCGGTAGCGACCAATGAGACACCGGAAGGCCGCGCCAAGAACAGAAGAGTGGAGATCAGGATTTACAATCCGCTCAGCCCCATGTATTGAGAAAGGAAAAGCTATGAAAAGAAATATGCTGGCGATCATCATTCTGGCGGTGAGCATTGTCAATCTGGCGATGAGTGCTTTTATGATGCTGACGGTCATGAACACCAATTCCAAGACAGTCAAGCTCATTTCCGATGTCGCGGCTGCCGTCAATATCGACAACACGACGATCCTGCCGTCGGACGGCGGCTACGGCGAACCGGCCAACGTGCCGATGGATAAGACGGCGGTCTACGATATCAAGGGCGACAACAAGATGACCATCGCGCTCGCTCCCGGGGAGGACGGCACGACGCATTACGTGCAGCTGGAGGCCGCTCTGTCCATGAATATCGAGAGCGAAGGATATAAAACCTATGATGTGGCCGGCGGTGGAATGGACAGCAAGATCTCCCTGATCAAGGCGAAGATCGGAGAGATCATCGGTTCCTATTCCTTTGAGGGGCTTCGGGCAAATGAATCGGCGGCCAAGCAGCAGATCCTGGAAGCACTGCAGGAGATGTTTGCCTCCGACTTTATCTTTAAGGTGGACCTGTTGATCCAGTACGCGTAAGGAGCAAGATTGGCTGACGTACTCTCACAAAGCGAGATTGATGCGCTCTTAAACGGTCTCTCCACGGGTGAACTGGATGCGACGGAGCTGCAGCAGACCGACGAGAAAAAGGTAAAGGACTACGATTTCGCCAGGCCTGCCAAGTTTTCCAAGGAGCATCTGCGCACGCTGGAGATCATTCATGAGCATTACGGACGTCTGATCTCGACGACGCTTCCGCTCTATGTCCGGAAAAACGTGACGGTAGCGGTGGCCAATTCGGAGACGGTCACTTTTTCTGAATTCAGCAATGCGCTGTCCAACCCGGTCATTCTGGGGATTGTCAATTTTTCCCCGCTGCAGGGGACGATCCTGATGGAGATCCAGACCAATCTTGGATTCGCCTTCATCGACCGGATGCTGGGCGGAGACGGGACAGCGCTTGAGAAGGCAAGGCCCTTTACCGATATCGAGATGCCGCTGATTCAGCGTTTTCTGGAGATCTGTATGAATCTGCTGGTGGAGCCCTGGCAGAACGTGCTGGAGATTGCGCCGACCATGGAGCGGATTGAGACCAATCCGCAGTTTGCGCAGGTGATTTCACCGACGGACATGATCGCCATCGTGACGCTCAACATCAAAATGGGCGACACGGAGGGACTGATGAACGTATGTCTCCCGTATTTCACGCTGGAGAGCGTGATGGACAGGCTGAACACCAAGTACTGGTATTCATCCATGCAGCGCTCCGGTGATGAGAATTATTCAGAGTATCTGGAATCGCTGATCCGCAGGGTGGATGTGCCGATTAAAGCGGTTCTGGGCAGATGCCAGGTTTCGGTCAATGATTTTATCCATTTGCAGCGAGGCGACATCATCCGGCTGGACAACCACACAGAAGGGGATCTCAAGATCTTCGTCGGGAGCATTTACAAATTCGATGCGCTTCCGGGAACGGTGCGGGATAATTACGCGGTCCGGGTGACGTCGGTGATCAGAGAAGAGGAGGAAGAGCATGGACGGGATGCTATCACAGGATGAGATAAACGCTCTCCTGAACGGCATGGACGCGACCGGAGGAGACGATTCCGGCGGTGCGACTTCGGCAGGCGGCGGTTCTTTTTCGGGCGCCGGTGTTTCCAACGGTGCCGAGGAGCTGTCCGATGTGGAAAAGGACGCCATCGGCGAGGTAGCCAATATCTCGATGGGTTCGTCCGCGACGACGCTGTATTCGCTGCTGAATTTAAAAGTTAATATCACGACACCGCAGGTGGAGCTGGCGACCTGGGACAGCGTCCTGGAGGATTATGTGCGGCCCTGCGTGTTCACGGTCATCAAATATACGGTCGGACTGGACGGCAGCAACATCCTGATCCTGAAGGAACATGACGTGCTGATCATCACCGACCTGATGATGGGCGGTGACGGGACCAATGTGGAAAACAGGGAGCTCGGCGAGCTGGAGCTCTCCGCAATCTCCGAGGCCATGAACCAGATGATGGGGGCGGCAGCCACCTCCCTGTCGACGATGCTCGGCGAAAAGATCGATATCAGTCCGCCGCAGTCGACGCTCCTGGATCTGACGGAGCAGGATCCCGCCGAGATCTCGCCGTTCCTGGCCGGCACCTTTGTGAAAATCACCTTCCGGATGCAGATCGGCGATCTGATCGATTCCGCTCTGATGCAGCTGTATCCGATCGATTTCGCACGGACCCTTTATGACACGTTTATCAATTCCGCAGAGGAGGTGACTTCCTCCGCGCCTGCACCCGCGCCTGCACCGATGCCGGCTGCAGCGCCTGCGCCCGCACCGATGCCGCAGGCTGCACCGATGCCGCAGGCTGCGCCGATGCCGCAGGCCGCACCGATGCCGCAGGCCGCACCGATGCAGCAGATGCCGATGCAGCAGATGCCGATGCAGCAGATGCCGATGATGCAGCCCATGCCGATGATGCAGCCGATGGGCATGATGCCGCAGGATTACCAGACGGCACAGTTCCAGAGCTTCCAGCCGGATCTGTCCACGGTGCCCGGCGCGGAAAACATCGGTCTGATTCAGGATGTGCCGCTGGAGGTGACGGTGGAGCTGGGACGCACAAGGAGACCGATCTCGGATATCCTGGACTTTGCTCCCGGCACGATCGTCGAATTGGACAAAATCGCCGGTGAACCGGTGGATGTGCTTGTCAACGGAAAGCTTGTCGCCAAAGGCGAGGTGGTGGTCATCGAGGAAAGCTTCGGCGTCCGTGTGACAGAGATCATCAAGTAGGACGGATCATGGCGGGATTACTGGCAGTGAATTCGCCGCGGACCGGCAATCAGGGCTCCCTTGCCCAGTTGGTGACCATTCTGGTCATCTTTCTGCTGGTGGTGCTTCTCGCCTGGTTTTCCGCGAAAATGCTGGCACATTACAGCAAAGCCTCCGCTTCGGCTCACGGAAACATGGAGGTTGTGGAGGCGCTCCGGCTTTCCCCTTCGCAGGTGGTGGAAATCATAAGGATCGGCAACCGGTATGTTGCGGTTGCGGTGTCCAGAGATCAGGTCAGCCGTCTGGGGGAATGGGGCACGGACGAGCTGGAGCTTCAGAATCTTTCTTCACAGACCGCGTCCGGCAGCGGACGGACGCTCGACTTTTTGAAAATACTGAAGGAACGCAGCGGGAATGGAAATGAGACAGATCAGAAATAACGGCAGGAGAGAAGGGGCAGTGCGGCAGGCGGTCAGAATGACCGCTTTCTTTGCCTTATTTGCCGTGCTGTCATTTACGGTGCTGCCTGCTCGTGCAAACGCTGCCGTTGTGAATCCGGAGACCATGATCGTGGACACCGAGACGACCGATCCCACGGTGAACGCGGATCCGCCGGCGACGGGATCCCAAAGAGACCGGACCAATATTACCGAACCCGGCACCGCAGAGGACCCGGAGGATCTCTCCAAGCTCAATATTGCGAACACCGTGACCGTGACCTACGACAACGGCAACGGCACGATCAACGGGGCGCTCAGGATTCTGATCACCCTGACCCTGATCTCCCTTGCACCGCTTCTTCTGATGATGATGACCTCGTTTACGAGAATCATCGTGGTCATGCATTTTACCAGACAGGCGCTGGCGACGCAGACGGCTCCGCCCAATATGGTGCTTCTTGCCATGTCCCTTTTCCTCACGCTTTTTATCATGCAGCCCACGCTGTCCCAGGCATACAATGACGCGGTGGTGCCTTTTGAAAACGGCGAGATGGACCAGCAGGTCTTCTTTGAGACGGCGATGCAGCCGTTCCGCACCTTCATGTACGGCCAGACGCAGACCAAGGACGTGCGGATGTTTATGGAGATTTCCAAAACCGAGTGGAACGGCGAGCTCGATGAGATTCCGAACACGATCCTGATCCCGAGCTTCATGGTCAGTGAGCTCAGGACGGGCTTTATCATAGGCTTTATTATTTACGTGCCCTTCATCGTCATCGACATGGTGGTTGCCTCCGTGCTGATGAGTATGGGTATGATGATGCTGCCGCCGACGACGATCTCCATGCCCTTCAAGATTCTTCTGTTTGTGCTTGCGGACGGCTGGAACCTCATTATCGGCGGGGTGGTCAAGACGTTCTACTGAGGGAGACGGGTTCTATGTCCATCAATGATGTCGATATGATCATTCAGGACGCTCTGATGCTGGTGATTCGCCTCTCGGCGCCGCCGCTTCTGGTGTCGCTGGTTGTGGGTCTGGCCATCTCCATCTTCCAGACGGTCACCTCCATCCAGGAGGCGACGCTGACCTCGATTCCCAAGATCATCCTCTCCTTTGTCACGATCATACTGCTCGGCAACTGGATGGGCACGACCATCATGGATTATATCAATAATCTCTGGAGCAATTTCAGCCTCTATATTCGATAATGCGATAGATTATGATTGATTATTCGTTTAATTATGGCGATCTGGAATACTTCCTGCTGATTCTGATGCGGGTGGCAAGCTTTGTCGCTGTTGCGCCGGTTTTCGGCATGCAGGGCGTCCCGCCGAACCGGGTAAAGATCGCCATGGCCGTGCTGATCTCCATCCTGCTCTATGGGATGGTGCCCATGGTGCCACTGGAATACGATACGGTTCTCGGGTATGCGCTCATTGTGCTCAGAGAGGTTCTGGTGGGGATTTTTCTCGGTCTGTCCGCCCAGATTGTGACGACAATCACGGCTTTCGCGGGCAGCATTGTGGATATGCAGGTCGGTCTTTCCATGGTTTCGCTTTTTGATCCGATTTCCCGCAATCAGATCACGATCACCGGAACCCTCTATCAGTACACGCTGCTTGCGATGATGCTGATCAGCGGCATGTACCGCTTTATTCTCGGCGCGCTCACGGATTCCTTTACCCTCATCCCCGTAAACGGCGCGGTGTTCCACACGGAGTCCCTGGTCGCGACGATCATGACCTACTTCACAAACTACATTGTCATCGGCTTCCGGATCTGTCTGCCGGTATTCATCGTCACGTTTATCATCAACATTGTGCTGGGGGTGCTGGCAAAGGTCGCTCCGCAGATGAACATGTTTGCCGTGGGCATTCAGATCAAGCTACTGGTGGGGCTGGCCATCATGTACGTCACCTGCATCATGTTAGGCAGCGCCTCCAATTTTATCTTCCGCTATATGCAGGAGATGCTTGCCGGCTTCACGAGGGCCATGATGCCATGATCACGCGAGCGTCTTTCTGCCCGGGGGAAGGGCTTTATCCGTGCGATGGCTTGTGCCGGGAGGCGCGACTGACTGCCCGTCCGGCGATGGTTTATCTGAAGCCGGATCTGCAGTTCTTCGCCAAGGAGGGACCCGGCGGCGAGAAGACCGAGGAGCCCACCGGCAAACGGCTTAAGGATGCGCGGGATGACGGAAATGTCGCCAAAAGCCAGGAAATCAACCAGGCGTTTACGCTTCTGGCTCTGTTTCTGCTGATCCGTTATCTGATCGGATGGCTCGGGCAGAATTTCCGGAATCTTTTCGTGACGGTCTACGAGGATATGCCGTACACGATCCAGATGTACGACGGAAAAATGCCGGTGAAAACCATTGGTGTGCTGGTCAATCAGGCGCTGCTTGAGGTGCTTATGATTGCGGCTCCCTTTATGATCGCCGGCTTTGTGATCGGCTTTGTGGTCAATCTGGTTCAGGTCAAGTGGCACGTGTCGACCAAGCCGATGCAGCCGAAGCTCTCCAAGCTCAATCCCATCTCCGGCATGAAGAAGATCTTTTCGCTTGACAAGCTGTTCGAGCTTGCAAAATCCATCGGGAAGATTGCGATGATCGGTCTGGTGGTCTTTTTCTATATGCGCGGAAGGGAGGAGTCGATCTTCCTTCTCTATGACATGCCGCTCAGGCAGGGACTCGCCGCTATGTTCGACATCATCGTCAATCTGGGCATCCGCATTGCCCTGCTGTATATGATTATCGCCGCGGCGGACTATATCTATCAGAAACACAAATGGCACGAAGAGATGAAGATGACCAAACAGGAGGTCAAGGACGAGTATAAGAACCAGGAAGGAGATCCGCAGATCAAGAGCAAGCAGAAGGCCCGCATGATGGAGGCCTCCAGACGACGCATGATGAGTGCGCTCCCTCAGGCTGACGTCGTGATCACGAACCCGACGCATTACGCGGTGGCGCTCCGGTACGAACAGGAGCATTTCCGTGCACCCATCGTCATCGCTAAGGGCACCGATCATCTCGCGGAAAAAATCAAGGAAACGGCCAGAGAGCACGATATTGAGATCGTTGAGGACAAGCCGCTCGCCCGTATGCTCTATGCCAATGTGCCGATCGGCGCGGAGATTCCCGCCGAGCTGTATGAGGCGGTCGCCAACGTGCTGGCGTTTGTGTATAAGATAAAGGGAAAGATATAGATTTAAGTCTGCTCATTTGAGTGGGGTTACTACTCTGTACGCTATTGCACTAAGCTCGTACCTCGCTAAGTGCAATATGTGTGCTTCGCAGGTTCAATCTAAGAACGAACCATTGCTTACGAACAAGTTTGTGCACCGGTTCGTTCTTAGATTGAATTCGGATAGCAACTTTATGATGAATTTTACAAGATCGGGCGTGACGCACGCCCGATCTTGTGTTATACTTTATGCTGAATTTTTATGTGAAAGGAGAGGCATCCCATGGATATGAAGCGGATCCGTGCGCGGATCTTTGACTACGGCGTGGCGATCTATGTCGTCTTTGCCTTTGTCATGCTGATTATTCCGCTGACAGACTGGCTTCTGGATATCCTGCTGGCAGTCGACATGTCACTGGCCTTTGCGATCCTCTTCAATGCGATGTATGTCCGGGAGGTTCTGGAGCTCTCCAATTATCCGACGATTCTGCTGATCGGCACCATTTTCCGCGTCGGCTTAAACGTCTCGTCCACCCGTATGATTCTCACGACCGGCAACGCCGGCCGCGTGATTGAGGTCTTCGGTCAGTTTGTCGGCGGCGGCGATCTTGTGATCGGTATTGTCGTCTATATCATTCTGGTGATCGTTCAGCTGATCGTCATCAACAAGGGATCTGAGCGTGTGTCAGAGGTGACGGCCCGGTTTACGCTGGATGCCATGCCCGGTAAGCAGATGGCAATCGATGCGGATCTGAATACCGGCGCCATCACGGATCAGGAGGCGATGGCCAGGAGGCAGAAGCTGCAGGATGAGGCGAGTTTTTTCGGCTCCATGGACGGTGCCACCAAGTATGTCAAGGGAGACACGACAGCCAGCCTGATCATCACCGCCATCAATATCATCGGCGGTATCGCCATGGGCGTATGGCGCATGGGCATGCCCATCAACGAAGCGCTGGATCATTACACGATCCTTACGATCGGTGACGGACTGGTGAGCTCGATTCCGTCGCTGCTCATTTCTCTTGCAACCGGTATTCTTGTCACCAAGGGCGCAAAGGAAGCAGATTTCGGGCAGACGATGATGAATCAGCTCTTCTCGATGTCCAAGGCGATGTACCTTGTCGGCGGCATTGTGGCGTTTCTCGGTATCGCGACGCCGCTGCCTGACGTGACCTATGTTGCCATAGGCGCCGTGTTTATCATCATCGGACGCATGATGAGCGGATCGCTGGAAACCGCCGGCATCGAGGCGGAAGCGGAGCAGGAGGAGACGACGGCCGAGGAGATCCGGCAGCCGGAGAATGTCACCTCGCTGCTTCAGGTGGATCCGATCGAGCTGGAGTTTGGTTACGGTATCATTCCGCTGGCGGATGTGAATCAGGGAGGGGATCTGCTTGACCGTGTGGTCATGATCCGAAGACAGATCGCTCTGGAGCTTGGTACCGTGGTGCCGATCATCCGCCTGCGTGACAATATCCAGCTCAATCCGAATCAGTATATCATTAAGATCAAGGGCATTCAGATCAGCGAGGGCGAGATTCTCTTTGATCACTATATGGCCATGAACCCCGGCTCGGCGGTGGAGGATATCGTCGGTATCGACACCTTTGAACCTTCCTTCCATCTGCCGGCCAAATGGATCACGGAGAGCCAGCGGGAGCGCGCGGAGAGCGCCGGCTGGACTGTGGTGGATCCGCCTTCCATCATCGCGACCCATCTGACGGAGGTCATCAGACAGCATATCGCTGAGTTGCTTACGCGTCAGGATGTCCAGAACCTGGTCAACAACCTGAAGAACAACAACCAGGCGCTGGTGGACGAGCTCTATCCGAAGCTGATGGGTCTGGGCGAGATCGAAAAGGTGCTGCAGAACCTCTTGCGCGAGGGCATATCCATCCGGGATCTGGTCACCATTTTCGAGACGCTGGCCGACTATGCACCGTCCACGCATGATCCGGACATCCTGACGGAATATGTGAGACAGGCGCTGAAACGGGCAATTTCCGGGCGTTATTTCCCGCCCGGTGAGACGACCAACGTTGTGACACTGGATCCCAATATCGAGCAGGAGATCATGGCCAGCGTCAAGCAGACGGAGACGGGGGCGTTTCTGACGCTCGATCCGGAGAGGAGCCGGGCCATCATCGAAGCGACCGGCAGAGAGGCGAGAAAACTGGAGGAAGCCGGCAGAAATCCCATTGTGATGACCTCGCCCATCGTGCGGATGTACTTTAAACGCATGACGGAGGATTATTACCGCGAGCTGATCGTGATATCCTACAGCGAGGTGGAATCCAGCGTTGAACTTCAGGCAGTGGGTATGATTACCGCGTGATCGGCCGAACATCATACAGGAAGCATCGAAATCCATGATTATTAAGAAATTTGTCGCAAAATCCGAAAAGGAAGCCACAGAAGAAGCGGAACGCGAGCTCGGCAAGGGCATCGTGATCATGAATGTGCGCCCGGTCAAGCAGGAGGGGTTTCTTGCCTTCTTAAGACCACCGCGCGTCGAGGTGACCGTCGCACTGGAGGACGAGCCGGAGGATGTGCCTCTCGGACGGCCGCAGCACCGGGACGGCAGGGACAACCGGGAAAAAGCGCCCGCTGAGCCCCTTTGGAAGGAAGTGACGCCACAGGCCAGATCCCGTGAGATCTCCGAGTCGGAGCGCCTTGTGCAGGCCACAAAGGAGGGAAAACTGCCTCCTCTTCACGGTGTGAGCAATGCAAAAACCATCGATGTGGCTGTAGGAGACAAGAGAGGGGGAGAGGTGCCCCCCGCTGCGAAGGTGCCTGCCGCTCCTGCGGCGATGCCCTCGAAGATCGTCGTGGATACGGCGCCTGTGCGCAGGCGTGAAGAAAAGACCCCAGCCGGCGCCGGCAACGTTGGCGTGATTGAGGAGAAGCTCGACAGTCTGCATACCCTTCTTGAGGAGCGGATTGCGTCCTCCGGCAAGGACGAAGACAGAACGGGCAGCAAAGGAGAAAAGGAAAACCAGGTCGGCGGACTGCCGGAGGAGATGCTCACCTTTGTGAAGCTTCTCTACACGACGCTTCTGTCAAACGAGGTGGACGAGATCTACGCCAATCAGCTGACGGATGAAGTGGAGAAGATGAATAAACCGAACATGCCGCTGGAGTATGTTCTGGCCAACGTGTACCAGAAGATGGTGCTGAAATTCGGCAAGTCCGAGCTCATCGAGCCGTCAGCCGGCCGCGGGCCGAAGGTGATTTTCTTTATCGGACCCACGGGCGTCGGCAAGACGACCACCATCGCCAAAATTGCTTCCGAGCTGTACGTGATGCAGAAGAAGAAGGTGGCGCTTTTGACAGTCGATACCTACAGGATCGCTGCCGCCGAACAGCTAAAGACCTACGCGTCGATCATGGAGATCCCCTTCCGGGTGATCTACTCGGTGGAGGAGATGCAGAGTGCGGCCGAGAGCCTGAAGGACTATGATTTTCTGCTGGTGGACACGCCCGGACACTCCATGCACAATGAGGAGCAGCGCAACAGCATCGAATCGTTCCTTCACGCCTTTGACGGGATCCTGCAGACGGACGTGTTCCTTGTGCTGGCAGCGACGACCAAATATCTGGATCTCGTCGATATTGCCGACACCTATACCGCGATGACCAAATACCGCCTGATCTTTACAAAGCTGGATGAGACCAGAGCGGCCGGAAATCTCTACAATATCAAGCTTCATACCGGGGCACCGATGTCCTACATTACCAACGGTCAGAATGTACCCGATGATATTGCCGTCTTTGATGCGCAGAGTGTGGTCAAGGCACTGCTGGGCGGCAAAAAAGGGTTCAGTATATAGAGGAGCCTGCAGATGGATCAGGCGAGTAATCTGAGAAACATCATAAAGAATCAGACGCAGTCCAAGGCTCCGCGGGCGCGTGTCATCACGGTGACAAGCGGCAAGGGGGGCGTCGGCAAATCCAACGTCGCGATCAACCTGGCCATTCAGTTCCGCAAGCTCGGGCAGCGGGTGATCATACTTGACGCGGATCTGGGGTTGGCCAATATCGAGATTATGTTCGGAACAGTGCCGAAGCACAATCTGGCCGACCTGATCTATCAGGGCAAGAGCATCCGGGAGATCATCACCTGGGGGCCGATGGAGGTGGGGTTTATTTCCGGCGGCTCGGGCATCACGAGGATGAGTCAGCTGGATCGGGAGTATCTGTCCTACATCATCGTCAACCTGGCGGAGCTGGATGCGATAGCGGACACGGTGATTATCGACACCGGAGCCGGAATCTCCGACTCGGTCATGGAGTTTCTGGTGGCGAGCGGCGAGATCATCCTGGTGACGACGCCGGAGCCGACGTCCATTACCGATTCCTATTCGCTGCTCAAGGCACTGAATCAGCACGCGCGTTTTTCCAGGGAAAACACGGACATCCGCGTCGTTTCGAATCTGGTGGGTTCGCCAAACGAGGGGCAGATCCTTTTCAACAAGCTTAATGCCGTGGTGGCCAGATATCTGAAGCTTCCGCTCACCTATCTGGGAGAGATCCCGAGGGATCAGGCGCTCGCCAACGCGGTGATGCAGCAGAAGCCGGTATCCATGGCCAATCCGACCGCCAGGTCGACCAGAGCCTTTGAGCGGATCGTGGGCGAGCTGACGGACAACGAGGAACTGAAACGATCCCATTCGCGCGGAATGGCGGCTTTCTTTTCACACATTATCAACGGCAGCAAAGGGATGCGGCCTGCCGGTGCACAGCAGTAACAACAGACAGGAGGGCTGATATGGCATTTGGCGCAAAAAAGTCCAAAACAATGATCAGTGATTACATCAACCCCGGTGATCGTCTGGAGATGGTGGCGGTTGATCGCTCTCTGACAGAAAAGGAGGAGAAGCGCTACGAATCGCAGGTCTATGATATCCCATCCGATCAACGGATCGAGATCATGATGCCGATGGAGAAGCAAAAACTGATTCTTCTTCCGCAGGGCGCCGAATACAATCTGCTTTTTTACGGAAACAACACGCTGTATCAGTGCCTGTCCAGGGTTTCGGACCGCTATCGCAACGGCAACGTCTATATACTGGCGATGGAGCTGACCAGCAATCTGCGGAGATTCCAGCGCAGAGAGTATTACCGCTTCAGCTGCACGCTGCAGCTCAATTCCAGGATCCTGGAAGATGACGAAGTGCATGTTCTTGATATGGATGAACGGATGGAGCTGCCGACCTCTCCGAAGCAGCCTCTGGAATCCAGCATCATTACCGATATCAGCGGCGGAGGCCTTCGGTTTATCGGAAAGTACTGTTATCCGCCGGGAAGCCTGATCCTGTGTGTGTATAATCTCAGAACCGCTGAGGGACTCAAGCAGTACAAAATTGTCAGCAGGGTGCTTGAAGTCAAGGAGAAGGAGGATCATCCGGGACTGTTTGAACACCGCGCAAAATACATCGATATCGGAGATGAGGAGCGGGAGGAAATCATCCATTACATATTTGAAGAGGAACGGAGAATCCGCAGACATCAGGATTAGAGGAAGGGGAAACAAAAAATGGCAAAAAAAATTCTTATCGTAGATGACTCTGCACTTATAAGAAGTGTTCTGAGTGGTATCATTAACAGTGATGCGAGATTCCATGTAGAGGATCGCGCTGTTGACGGCCAGGAAGCGCTCGAGCTGATGAGGAAAAACAGCTACGATGCGGTGGTGCTTGATATCAACATGCCGCGCATGAACGGGCTGGAGCTTTTGAAAGCCCTTCAGAAAGAAAAGATTCCCGCAAAGGTGATGATCGCGTCCACAGATTCCAAGGAGGGCGCAAGAATCACAATGGACTGTCTGGAGCTGGGAGCGATGGATTTCGTTCACAAGCCGGACAACACCACGGAATGCAGGTCGGACGCCTTCACAAAGACCTTCCTGGACACGCTGACGGCCGTAGCAGAGGCGAAAGCGCCGGACAGCAAGCTGTTTACCGCAAGCTCCCTGAAGACGGCAGATTCCGTCTCCAAACTGGCAGAGCGGCACGCAGCCAGAATCACCGGAAGACGAATCGTGGCGATTGCCTCTTCGACAGGCGGGCCCAGGGCGCTTCAGTCGGTCATTCCGCTTCTCCCCGGCAAGCTCAAGGCGCCGGTTGTGATGGTACAGCACATGCCGGTCGGGTTTACGGCATCGCTGGCAGAGCGGCTCAACAATCTGAGTGAGCTGAACATCAAAGAGGCGTCGGAGGGAGATGTGCTGCAGGACGGATGCGTCTATCTCTCGAAGGGCGGAGCCCATATGAATGTCATCACGCACCACGGAAAATGCTCGATCCACTATACGGACGAGCCGACCAGAGAGGGCGTGAAGCCCTGTGCAAACTACATGTTTGAGTCCCTGCACGACAGTCCGTATGATGAGGTGGTGTGCGTCGTCCTGACCGGCATGGGAGCCGACGGGACGGTCGGAATCAAAAATCTTAAGGCGGAAAAGAAGATCCATGTCATTTCGCAGAACGCGGAGAGCTGTACGGTTTACGGAATGCCAAAGAGCGTGGCTGCGGCGGGACTTTCGGATGTGGTAGTACCACTCGATGAGATCGCACAGGAGATCATCATGCGGGTCGGTGTAAGATAAACAGCAATCATGGTTTAGTACTGGAGGGTAGGACTATGGATGTAGGTCAGTATCTGGGCGTCTTTCTGGATGAATCCAAGGAACATCTGCAGGGCTTGAATGACAATATCATGACCCTGGAGCAGGATCCGACCAACGAGGACTGCATCAACGAGATCTTCCGCGCTGCCCATTCGCTCAAGGGAATGGCCGGTACGATGGGTTTCAAACGGATGCAGGAGTTGACACACCATATGGAAGATGTCTTCTCCGATGTGCGTGCCGGACAGTTGAAGGTCAACGGCGATATGATCGATCAGCTCTTCAAGTGCCTGGATGCACTGGAAGGCTATGTCACGCTGATCTCTGACACGCAGGACGAGGGCACGGACGAGCATCAGGACATCATTGATGCGCTCAATGCGATCCGTACCGGCAAGCCCGCTGAGGCAGCCCCTGCCTCCGACAATGCGGCCGCGGCCGAGCCTGCTGCGCAGGAGCAGGCAGCTGCAGAGGGAGGAGATTCTCCCTGGAAGAGCATCAAAATCGATGATCCCACCCGCGCTTCCCTGGATGAAGCAAAGAGTGAGGGCAAGCATATCTACGGCGCCACGGTCAACATTCAGGAATCCTGTATCCTGAAGGCTGCCCGTGCTTTCCTTGTGTTCAAGGGACTCGAAGAGATCGGTGAGGTTGTGGTCTCCGTGCCCTCGACCCAGGATATCGAGGATGAAAAGTTTGATCTCTCCTTCAGCATGATCATTTCCACCGAGGAGTCCAAAGAAAAGGTGGAGGAAGTCATCAATCACGTGTCGGAGATCGATTCCGTCGACTGCGGTGTGTTTGACATCTCCGGGGCTTCCGCTGAGAAGGCAGAGGAAAAGGAAGAGGAGAAGGCTCCTGCTCTGGAAAATGAGGCTCCTGCGTCAGCGCCGGCACCGGCTACGCCTGCAGCCAACGCCGCTGCCCACGAGGGGGCGGAAAAGGCAGCGGCTCCGGGCGGCAAGAAGCCTGCCGGCAAGCCCGCGATTGCAAGAACCGTCCGTGTCGATATCGACAAGCTGGATGTTCTCATGAATCTGGTCAGCGAGCTGATCATCGCCAAGAATTCGCTGATCTCCGCCGCCACCTCGGAAAAGTCCGACGGCGGCAGTGTCAATGAGCAGATCGAGTATCTGGAGAGCGTCACCACCAATCTGCACGAATCCGTCATGAAGGTCAGAATGGTGCCGATTGATTCCGTCACGCAGAAGTTCCCGCGCATGATCCGCGACCTCAACCGTTCGCTCGGCAAACCGATGGAGCTCACCATGACCGGTGAGGACACTGAAATGGATCGTACCGTGGTGGATGAGATCGGCGATCCGTTGATGCACCTGCTGCGTAACAGCGCTGATCACGGAATTGAGCCGCCCGCAGAGCGTGTCGCCAACGGCAAGCCGGAGACGGGTCAGATTTTCCTGCATGCCTTCCAGGACGGCAATAATGTCGTGATCGAGGTCGGCGACGACGGCCGAGGCATTGATGTGGAGGCAGTCAAACGCAAGGGAATCGAACGCGGTGTCATCACACCCGAACAGGGCGAGGCCATGAGTGAGAAGGCCATCATCGGTCTCCTCTTCAACGCCGGATTCTCCACCGCAAAGACCGTTTCCGAGATTTCGGGACGAGGCGTCGGACTGGACGTGGTCAAATCGAAGGTGGAATCCTTAAACGGTGAAGTGGATGTGCGCACCAAGCTCGGCGAGGGCAGCACCTGGATCATCCGTCTCCCTGTGACCATGGCCATTATTCAGGCACTCATGGTCAAGGTCGGCGGCGAGACCTACGCCATCCCCCTGGATTCCATTCAGATCATCGAGGATGTCGCTCCGTCGGAGATCAAGCTCGTGCAGAACAAGGAAGTGATTAACCTGCGCGGTTCGGTCACCCCGTTGATCCGCCTCTCCAAATCCCTGGAGGTGCAGAGCACGCAGCCCGAAGATGCCAATATGGTGGTGGTTATTGTCAAGAAAGGCGAGCAGCAGGCCGGTCTTGTCATCGATGAGATGATCGGTCAGCTGGAGATCGTTATCAAACCGCTCGGCAAGCTGAGCAACAAGTGTAAGTTTATCAGCGGCGCGACGATCCTCGGTGATGGTGAGATTGCCCTGATTCTTGATACGAACGCACTGGTCTGAGTGAGGAAAGGAGCACAGAATGAACGAGTTAAGCGATAAGGAAAGCGTAGGCGAACTGATTCAGTATATTGTGATCCGTCTCGGCGAGGAACAGTTCGGCATCGACATCCGCTTTGTTGATAATATCGTCCGGATGCAGCAGATCACGCGCGTACCGAAGGTGCAGCACTATATCAAGGGCGTGATCAATATCCGCGGTGATATCGTGCCCGTGATGAGCCTTCGTCTGATCATGGATATGAAAGCGGACGAAATCACCGGCAAGACGAGAATCATCATCGTCAAGATGAGCGGCGGCAGTCTCGTGGGCTTTATTGTCGATCAGGTGGCACACGTGCTGACGCTGGATTCCAACAATGTGGAGAATGTGCGCCGCGGCGATGATCGCAGACACGGTGAATTCCTGTCCGGTGTCGGCAAGTATGAGGGCGGCCTGGTCTCCATCCTCGATCTCAACACGCTCGAGCTGGAGAGCCTGGAGAGCAGAGACAAGGAGCGCGACAAGCAGCTTCTTTCCGTAGCGGAGTAACAGGTTTCGGCAGTTGATGGATTATCATACCGCTGCTTGCGGGGAAAGGGAACAAGATGGCTGAATTGAGCATGGAGCAGTTGTCGAGCCAGTATTATGATATACTTAAGGAGCTTGGCAATATCGGCGCCGGGAATGCAACGACCGCGCTTGCCCAGATGCTGGGCGGTAAACTGGATATGTCCGTGCCGCAGGTGCGCCTTCTGGAATTCAAGGAGGTCGGTGATCTGATGGGAGGTGCAGATCAGATCATGGCCGGCATCTACCTGGGTGTCGAGGGAGATATCACCGGCAGCATGATGTTCCTGCTGGGAATGGACAGTGCCAGACATCTGGTCGGCAAACTGATGATGCAGGAGCCGACCGGGGACATGTTTACGGAGATCGAGCTCTCTGCTCTGAAGGAGGTCGGCAACATTATCACCGGCTCCTATTTGAATTCCCTTTCAGCGCTTACCAACCTCAAAATGGTGCCGACGGTGCCGGCTGTCGCCGTGGATATGGCCGGCGCGATCCTGTCAGTGCCTGCCATCCAGTTTGGTCTGATGGGCGACAATATCCTGCTGATTGAGACGCAGTTTAACGATGAAACCCAGATGAACGGCTACTTTATCCTCCTGCCGGATCTGGATTCCTATTCCAAGATTCTTGCATCTTTGGGCATCAACGTAGGCTGAAAACAGGGGATTTGTTAAGGAGAGTGTTTCATGGGAAAATCTGTTCTTGTCGGCATGGCCGATTTGAATGTCTGTAAAGCGCCTGACAGCATAACGACTCTTGGACTTGGTTCCTGTGTCGGGATCGCGATCAGGGATCCGATTGCAAAGATCGGCGGACTGGCGCATATCATGCTCCCGGACTCCAAGGAAATATCCAGCATCTCTCATGTTCCGAAATTCGCGGACACCGGAATCGAGGAGCTGGTCAAGGTGGTGGTCAACGCGGGAGCGAACCGTTCGAGACTGGTAGCCAAGATTGCCGGCGGTGCGCAGATGTTTGCGATGAACACCAACAGCAACACCATGAAGGTCGGTGAACGCAACGTCATTGCGGTCAAGAAAAAGCTGAAGGAGATGGGAATTCGCCTCCTGGCTGAGGATACGGGGGATTCCTACGGACGTACCGTCGTATTTTATCCCGAAACCGGTGATTATGTGATCAAAACCGTCGGAAAACCGGAAAAGGTGATATGAACAAGATCAAACTGATCCCGCCGTTTGTGATGCTCTTTGCAACCGCAGCTGTTGCCGTCATCACTTATCTGCGGGATCTTCCTTTTGACGTCTGGCTGGTGCTGGTGTTGGGTGTCATGGTGTTTTTCCTTTTCATCGGGGAAGTGCTGCGCCAGATGATCGAGTATTTCTGTCAAATCAACGAGAAAAAGCTGCTTGAAGAGCAGGCGGCCGCCGGATCAGAAGGGGGGACACAGGACGGCGATCAGCCGGCAGACAAGAATAAGGCGGAAGGAGTAAGTCAGGTGAGCGATCTGCCTCCTGTTAGTTGATAAAGATGGATGAAACCGCAAGAAATGCCCTGTGGGCAGAATACGTGAAAAACCGGACGCCGGAATTGCGCGAGCAGCTGATATTGGAATATGCCCCGCTCGTGAAGTTGGTTGCCGGCCGTCTTTCCATGTATCTCGGTTTTAACGTCGAATATGATGACCTTGTAGGATATGGCATTTTCGGTCTGATTGATGCCATCGACAAGTATGACACCATGAAGGACGTGAAATTCGAAACCTATGCCAGTCTGCGGATCCGCGGTGCCATTCTGGATCAGATCCGAAAAATGGACTGGATCCCCCGAACGATCAGACAAAGACAGCGCAGGATCGGACAGGCCATTCGTGAGATTGAAGCGGCTACCGGCCGCACGCCGACGGACGCGGAGATCGCCGCACACATGGAAATCTCCGAAGACGAATTCTACGAATGGCAGTCGCAGATGAAGGTGACCGGCGTCATCTCGCTTAACGAATTCGTAGAATCGGGCAGCGACATCCCTGAGGAGAACAACACCGGACAGGCGCGTTTCGTACGGCCGGAGGATGCCGTTGAAAAGGAAGAACTGAAAAAGACGCTCGCGGAAGCACTTGAGCTGCTGACAGAAAAAGAGAAGCGGGTAATCGTCATGTACTATTACGAGGATATGACGCTGAAGGAAATCGCGGCGGTTCTGGAGGTGACGGAATCGCGCGTTTCTCAGCTTCACACGCGGGCACTGCAGAAAATGAAACAAAAAATGGGAGTCTATATGGGAATCCTCACGGAAATCCATTAGATTTTCTGCGTTTACGGCATTTGCAACCGGTTTTGTCTGTAAGGAACTGCCGCTTTTTTGGAGGATAGAGTATGAATGGTTATTTCCAGCTTGCTGCTGTGGCACAGGGCGTTTTCCTGAAGGTATATCCGCCCAAAGACGGCGGAGAGCCGGTTACGACCCAGATGGTTCTCGATTATCTGGACATGCATAAGCTCAAAGGAGAGTCCATCATCGTCGATAAAGCGGTGCGTGCCGCGGACGGAAATCCGGTGCGTCTTTCCTCTGACAAGGTTGTTCCGATCCATGAGTCCTACAAAATGACGGTTTCGGATGACAAAATGCACGCGACGGCCTTTTTCTACGCGCCCATGGAAGGGGCGAAGGCCATGGACAAGAACGAACTGCTCGGGGATTTGAAGTTTCACAAGATCGTGCACGGGATCAATCAGGCCGCGATCGATGCCTACTTCAAGAACCACACCTACTGCACGGAGATCGAGCTGGCAAACGGTACCGATCCCAGGCAGGGTACCGATGCGGAGGTTACGTATCATTTCAACACCGATCTGCACGCCCGACCGACCATGAATGCGGACGGTACCGTGGATTATCACAATCTGAATCTCATCAATCACTGCAGTACCGACGCGGAGCTGGCGACACTGACGCCGGAGGATCCAGGCGACAACGGGACCAATATCTTCGGCGAGCCGGTCAAACCGCGAAAGGTGAAGGTGCTGGCCCTCCATCCGGGTAAGAATACAAGACTTTCCGAGGATCATCTGCATCTTTACGCTACCAAAACCGGCCATGTCATCCTGGACAAGGATCATGTCACTGTCTCGGATGTGATGTCGTTAGAGAATGTGGACCTGTCCACCGGGAACATCACCTATGACGGCAGTATCGAGGTGAAGGGTGTTGTGGCGGCCGGCTTTGAAGTCAAGTGTGCCGGAAATGTCGTTGTGAAGGGCATCGTGGAGGGCGCATTGATCGAGGCTGGCGGGGATGTGATCCTGGAGCGCGGAATCAACGGCATGGGCCGCGGCGTGATCAAGGCGGGCAGAAACGTGATCACCAAGTTTATTGAGAATGCGGAGGTCAATGCGGCCGGCAGCATCACGGCAGAGTCGATCATACAGGGCCGTGTGACCGCCGGCACGGAGATTTCCGTGAGCGGCAAGCGGGGCAATATCACGGCCGGTCATGTGACCGCAACTGAGCAGATTACCGTCAAGACGCTCGGATCCGAGATGGGCACCACCACCGTGGTGGAGGTGGGCGTGAATCCCGGGCTCAGGGAGCAGATCAAAGAAGCCGAACAGACGATTGGCGCCGCTACCAAGCAGCTGCAGACCATCGAACCGACCATTGCCGGCTTTACGGAAAAAATCCGAAAGGGAGCCCTGAAGCCGACCCCGGATCAGCTGCAGTATATCCAGAAGCTGATGGCTGCAAGCAAAATGCTGCACGGTCAGATTGAGGAGAAAACAAAAGAAATGGAAGAGCTGCAGGGTCAGCTCTCCGATGTGAAGAAGGCGAGCGTCAAATTCAGCGGCATTGCCTATCCGGGCACGCAGATCGTGATCGGCTCCCTGTCTCAGACCCTGAAAAAGGAATACAAGTACGGAAAGTTTTTCAGCGACGGCGGCGACGTCCGCTATACTGCTCTTTGAGGTAAGAAAAGTGGCTATCAATCGTGTGGATGTAACCGGTACCTTTATCAGACAGGATGTCGCCCATGTACGGCAGGAGGAGGACAATCGCGCCTATGCGGAGATGACGCGCCTTTCCTCCCAGTTTGAGCAGCGCGCGGAAGAGGTGCACAACTCCGTCACGGGCACGGAGGCCTTTGAAGCGCAGGACGAGAAATATGACGCCAGTGAAGAAGGAAAGAACAAGCATCTGCTGAATAACAGACGGGGCAAGGCTTCAGCCAGAAAAAAAGCGGAGGATCAGGACAGGGATCCGGACGGAATCATCATCGGGCCGAACGGAAAGCCGCTGATCGGTGCCAGACACTCTGCATTCGACTTGAAAATCTGAAATGATCAGTGTCACGGAAATCATCTTAATCATCATCGGGTTTGTGATCGTTGTGCTCGGGTATGTTCTTCCCGCAGGACGCGGTGACGGTACGGTCAATCCCGAAGAGGTGGAGGAACTGGTGCAGGATAAGCTGGACCGGTCTTTAAACGACTCCGTTCGCAGAACCATCGACGGCATGGCGCAGGATGCGGTTTCGGAAGCGATTGACGACAACAAGCTCGCCCTGTCCAGAATCTCCAATGAAAAAGTGATGGAGATCAGCGAGTACGCGGGCACGGTGCTTGACGACATCAAAAAGAACCACGATGAAGTCGTGTTCATGTACGACATGCTCAACGACAAGCACAAGAATCTTACCAGTGCGGTCAGCGAAATGACCAAAACCGCAGAGAATGCCAAGCAGACGGTTCGTGATGCGGAGCTGACAGCCAGGGATGCCAAGGATGCCGCGGCGACTCTTGACGCGGCAACGGCCAGAGCCAAGGCTGCGGCGGATGAGCAGCGGGCAAGAGAACGGGTGACGGCACAGACGCAGGCTGCACAGGCCGCCGGCGCGCTTAAGGATGCGGTGATTGTTCCTGACAGGCAGGAATCCTCTGAGGAGACCGACCCCGGCACAGCCGCTCAGCCTGAGGATGATGCATTCCACGGCGATCTGATTTTTCCGACCGTGTCCGTAGCGGCTGAGGAGAAGGCTACGCCTCTTCCGGAACAGGAGACGGTCATCAACGCTCCGGCCGAAGAAACGATTCGTCCCGTCAACACACCCAATACGGCAAAGGCTGCTCCGCGCCGCAGTGCACCGGGGGAGCCCATGTCTCAGAACAGACAGATTCTTGAAATGCATCATGCCGGAAAATCCAATATGGTGATAGCAAGAGAACTGGGACTGGGAATCGGAGAAGTGCGGCTGGTGATTGATCTTTCAAAGAAACAGACAAAATCCGGCGAAGAAAAATGAAGCTGAAATACTACCTGCGCGGGATGGGAATCGGCATGATTCTGACCGCCATCATCATGGGCATAGCGCTGCATGGACGTTCGAATGAACTGTCTGATGCGGAGATCATGGCGAGGGCAAGAGAGCTCGGCATGATTGATTCGACTGTGCTCTCCGACTACGCGGCACAGGGAAGCATGGGAGCCGCGATGGGCGGTACCGGCGAGAACGGCAACTCTGCCGATGGCGGTGCCGGTACCTCTGTCCGCAGTGTCACGCAGACAGGTGACACGATTTCTCACAAGGTCGTCTTTGAAAAACTCGATCCTGCCGTGAACGCGGATGCATCCAGCGGAAGCGGCAATTCCGCCGACACGGACGGCGGCAGAAAGACCGGTTCCGAAAGCACGGAAGCGTCGACGGAGGGCTCCGCGCTCGTCTGGAATGATCCCTCGCAGGCAGCGGCCAATGCCGCCGTCGCAGTACCGGCTGCGGCAGCCGAAGGTGATGCATTCGCCACTACACCTGTTGTCATTGAAAAATCCGCCGCGATCGCAGCCAGACAGAAGACGGATTCACAACAGGCGGCCTCTGATCAGGCCAAAACCTCCGCGGCCTCTGCTGTCGCTTCAGCCAAAGCCGCTGAAGCGGCCTCTTCCGCAAAGGCGCAGGCTTCCGCCGGTTCCTCGGCGAAGACACAGGCTTCCGCCGGTTCTTCCGCGAAGACACAGGCTTCCATCGGTTCTTCCGCGAAGACAAAGGCTTCCGCCGGCTCCTCCGCGAAGTCTGAGGCGCAGACTGCCGCATCAACGGCATCCTCGCGTGCTTCGGCGGCCGTCGCTTCCGAAGCGGGAACAACAACACAAACAGCCGTGGCGCCTGCTACGGGAACAGGAGCGGATACGCCCGCGGCACCTGCGCAGGAAACGGCAAACACCGTCTCCGTCTCGATTCCGGGCGGCGTCGGCTCCGAAACGGTTGCGGCGATCCTTGAACGGGAGGGTCTGATTGATTCCGCCTCCGCTTTTGATGATTATCTCTGCAAAAAAGGCATCGACCGCGTTCTGAGAAGCGGAACCAAATCCATCCCCGCCGGGGCGGACTGGGATACGATCGCCTCGATCCTCACCCGCTGACAGGAAGGACACAATAAGGCATGCGTAGACGAATCCCTGGCATTTTTCTGTTACTGGCTCAGATTCTGATTCTTTTTCTGCTCTTTATTCCGGCATTGCGTTTTAGTCCCCGTGAGATCCCGCTCGATTTTGACCGGTGGGGGAGCGAGGAGCTCCGGGACGGGGACGGCTATACCTTCCATGACACCGGAAAGGGGACGCTGGAATCTCCGGAGATCCATCTTCCCGCGGGCAGCTACACCCTTCACATGGACTACGTGACCGAAAAGGATCAGTCGCTTACCTTCGGCACCGTAAAGGAGAAGCAGATCCGCTATCTGAACAGCGGGGAGGTTCGCTTAAGCCGCTTTTCCTATTCGGTTGACTATGATTTTGATGCCTCGCTCCCTGTGGACGGTATGATCATCAAGATGCGTTATGGCGGAGAGGGCACATTTTCAGTTTATGCTGTTTCCCTGACGACCAACAGACAGCGTGACTACCGCAGGATTGTGATCTGGTTCTTTCTGTGTCTCGTGTTTGATCTCTGGTTTTTCCTGATCCGCAGACGCCCGTATGAGGAACGCCGCACCATGAGACTCCTCGCGGCTATGACGTTTCTGGCATCCCTCCCTTTGTTCATGCGGGGAATCTATGCCGGGGATGATCTGCTGTTTCACACCATGCGCATCGACGCGCTGGCACAGGAACTGCGCAGGGGCATTTTCCCGGTCCGGATGGAATCCCTGTGGTTTCACGGGTACAGTTATCCGCCGGCCATCATGTACGGGGATTTCCTTCTGTATCCCTTCGCTGTGCTCCGTCTGTGCGGATTTCCGCTGGTCACCACCTTCAAGGCCTACATGTTATTCATCAATATCGGAACGGCGGTCATCGGTTATCTGTCTTTCCGCAGGATCTTCAGAAACCGGGACAGAAGCCTTCTTCTGACGTTTATCTATCTGACCGCATCCTACCGCCTGGTCAATCTCTACACACGGGAGGCGGCGGGAGAGTACAGCGCACAGATGTTTCTTCCGATGGTGGCCGCCGGAATGTGGGGAATCTACACTGCAGGCGCGGAGAAGGACCGGAGCAAAGCCGTAAGCCGCACGGATGTGTGGCTGCTCGGTGCCGGAATGGCCGGTATCATTGCGACGCACAATCTCTCGGCCGAAATGACGGTGCTCACGCTCCTTGTCAGCGCAATTTTGCTGATACGGATTTCCGTAAGACCCGCTGTCCTTCTCGGCATATTCCGTTCTATTCTGCTCTGCGTGCTGCTTTGCGCGTTCTATACCGTTCCGTTTCTGGATTACTACCTGCATGCGGATTTTATGATCAAGCAGACATACTGGCAGGAGCTGCTTTTGGGCATCCAGGCCAACAGCGCCAAGATTGTCGAGCTGTTTTCCTTCTTCCACACGCCGCTCGGCTACAAGGTCGGAAATTTCCATAACCGGATGATGCTGACGCCGGGCCTGATCCTGATGGCGACGCTGGTGACCGGTCTGGTGCTTGTTCTTCGGAAAAAGGCGAACGGAAAAATCCGTTTCCTGCTGGCTTTGTCCCTGATCATGCTCTTTCTGTCGAGCGATGTGTTCCCGTGGGATCTCTTTGCTGCGAAGACGTCCCTGGGGAGACTGCTGGCAACCGTGCAGTTTGCCTGGCGCTATATCGGCTGTTCGTTAATTCCGCTGACACTTCTGACCGGTCTGCTGCTGGAGGAAGCCGATCGCGTCACAGAGCAGGAAGGGCAGATGACATGGGGCGGATTTATCCTGACTCCCGCAAAGCTGGAGACCTGCCTTGCCGTCACCGCCGTTTTGATGACGCTTTTCTTTGTGAGCAGTTTTATTGTTCATGCGGATCTTGTGAACTACCGGGACAATCCGGAGGTTGACAATATCGAAGCGGCTGTGGACGCCGAATACATGCTGTCCGGTTCGAGCGAGGAGAGCATCTATCCGCTGTACCGCACGGAGAACATCGACAATTTTGCTCCCGTAACGCGGGATGGATACCGCTTTACCGTCTATGCCGAAAGCGCTGCGGGAGGATATGTGGATTTCCCGGTTTTTGCCTATCCCTATTTTGCTGCCCGGGACGAACAGGGCAATGCGCTGCCGGTGATTGCCGGTGATGAGAACCGGATGGTCCGCGTGCTGCTTCCTGCCGGCTTTGCCGGGCAGGTTCATGTCGATTTTCAGTCGCCCTGGTACTGGACGGCCGCATGGTGGCTTTCTGTCTGCTGCGGTGTCGTGCTTCTCGTGTTTTTTCTCTTGCATCAGACAAAAGGGTGTGGTAAAATAGCAAAGTTGCGATTACCGGATAGACGGGAAAGCAGCGAAGCGTAACGGGGGAAACCCCATAACAGGCACGCATGCGGGATTTCGGTCAGGAGAGTTCCGCCGGAGGAAGAGGATCGGAGCTTCCCTGTGAATACGTGTGCGGATGTTTAACCGAAACGGAGGGTTAAAATGAGTGTAGTAAGCATGAGACAGTTACTGGAAGCGGGTGTGCACTTCGGTCATCAGACCAAGCGCTGGAATCCCAAGATGGCGCCGTACATCTTCACGGAGCGCAACGGCATCCACATCATCGACCTGCAGCAGACGGTCGGTAAGGTGGATGAGGCCTACAAGGCGATCTTTGAGATCGCGGAGCAGGGCGGCACCATCATGTTTGTCGGCACGAAGAAGCAGGCGCAGGACGCCGTCAAGACGGAGGCGGAGCGCTGCGGGATGTTCTATGTCAATGAGCGCTGGCTCGGCGGCATGCTGACCAATTTCTCCACGATCCAGTCCAGGATCGGCCGTCTCAAGGAGATTGAGCGCATGCAGTTTGACGGCACCTTTGAGGTGCTTCCGAAAAAGGAAGTCGCCGGACTGAAAAAGGAGTATGACAAGCTCAACAGGAACCTGGGCGGCATCCGTGACATGAAGAGAATTCCCGATGCGATTTTCGTCGTGGATCCCAAGAAGGAAAGAATCTGCGTGAATGAGGCGCAGGCACTGGGCATCACACTGATCGGTATTGTCGACACCAACTGTGATCCCGAAGAGCTGGACTATGTTATCCCCGGCAATGACGACGCGATCCGTGCCGTCAAGCTTCTGGTCGGCCGCATGGCGGATGCCGTGATCGAAGCCAAGGAAGGGCGTGAGATGAGCACCGAGCCCAAGGAGGAGGCACCTGTTGCAGCAGAAGATACGACAGAGCAGGCTGAAGAAGAGTAATTGACGGCGGAATGCGGTTTTTATAAGGAGGGTACAAATGGCAATTACAGCAGCAATGGTTAAGGAACTCCGTGAATCTACGGGTGCAGGAATGATGGACTGCAAGAAGGCGCTCACGGAGACCAACGGCAATATGGACGAGGCAGTGGAATACCTGCGCAAGAACGGTCAGATGAAGGCAGAGAAGAAGGCGAGCCGTATCGCTGCCGAGGGTCTTACCCGCATCGCGGTGAAGGATGACCAGACGGCTGCCGTTGTGGAAGTCAATTCCGAGACAGACTTTGTCGCTCAGAACGAGAAATTCCAGACCTATGTCGAGGCGGTCGCAAAGCAGGCAGTCAGTTCCGACGCGGCGGATATGGACGCATTTATGGCGGAGAAATGGCTGGAGGATTCGTCGAAGACCGTGCAGGAGGCGCTGGTTGAGATCACGGCGGTTATCAGTGAAAAGATCAGCATCCGTCGTTTTGAAAAGGTGACGGCTGCACACGGCATCGTGGTTCCCTACGTACACGGCGGCGGACGCATCTCCGTGCTGGTGGAGGCCGATACCGACGTGGTCAATGACAGCATCAAAGAGGCGGTGAAGAATGTCGCCATGCAGATTGCCGCTCTTTATCCCAAGTACATCGATATGAACGATGTGCCGCAGGAATACCGGGATCATGAGAAGGAAATCCTGCTGGCCCAGGCGCTCAAGGAGAACGAGGAGCTGCCGGAGGAGAAGCGCAAGCCCCAGCAGATCATCGAGAAGATGCTGGTCGGCAGACTGCAGAAGGAATTGAAGGAGATCTGCCTCAACGAACAGGTCTATGTCAAGGCAGAGGACGGCAAGCAGACGGTCGCGCAGTATATTGCGCAGGTTGCAAAGGAAAACGGCGCCAATCTGTCCGTCAAGCGCTTCGTCCGCTTTGAGACCGGTGAGGGAATTGAAAAGAAGAGTGAGAACTTTGCTGAGGAGGTCGCAAAACAGGCCGGAATGGCTTAAGGATACGCCGTTCGATTGCAGGAAAAGCCCCAGACAGCCATGCTGTCCGGGGTTTTTATGCGTTTGGTCAGGTGTTTTGGGGGAATTGCGTTGCTCATAAAGAAACAGAAATGGTTGTTCCTGTCCGGTATCGCAGCAGCAGAACTGATGGTTCTGCTCCTTGCTTTTTTTGCCGTGCGAAGGTTTATGCCGCAACCGGTTGCTCTGCAGTTTGAATCGTGGGAGAGCCCAGTGGCGTCCTATGACAACGGCTTCTATGCGGATGCGGATTCTCTGTCCGGCAAATCCCAGACATTTCTTACCAGTCCCGCGATCCGTCTGGATCACGGAGCCTATCGGATACATGTCGAGTATCTTGCGGAGGACAGGCAGAAGGTCAACCTTACCGGAAGCGTCAAATCCGGCAGGTATCTGGAGGGTAGCGGTTTCCGTCTGCATCCGCTTGCCTATGCGGCGGATTATTGCTTTGAGGTGACGGAGGCGGACGAGATTACCTTTACAATCGAATACAACGGCAATGGAGCGCTGGGAATCTTTGACGCGTCTCTTGTTACGGACAATGCGCCGCTAAAGAGAGCCTTTGCCTGTCTCATGGGCCTGTTTCTCCTGCTGGATCTGGGGTTCCTGTTTCGAAAACAGCTTGCGGACCATCGGGCGATGGTTGTTTCCGTGCTTGGGATTGCGGTTTTTGCCTCCCTTCCGAACGCCATGCGGGGCATCGGACTCGGGCATGACCTGATTTTCCATCTTACCCGGATAGACGCCCTGTCCCAGGAGCTTCGCATGGGTGTGTTCCCGGTCAGAATGGCAGATGAATGGGTCTACGGGTACAGCTATCCCGCCTCAGTCATGTACGGCGATTTCTTGCTGTATTTCCCCGCCGCCCTGCGGATTTTCGGCTTTAGGCTGATGGACAGCTACAAGTGTTATGTCTTTCTGATCAATCTGCTGACCGCCTGCAGCTCGACCTGGTGCTTCCATGAAATTTTCGGGAAAAAGAGGGAAGCCCTGCTTCTTTCGCTGGTATATGTCACCTCCACGGCGCGCCTGGTGGCGGTGTTCGTGCGCAATGCGGTCGGAGAATACAGTGCCATGATGTTTATTCCGATCATCGGACTGGGCGTATGGCAGATCTATATGCGGAATAAAGAAGACAAACGCCTTCTTGTTCCGCAGGAGATTTTCTGTCTGGGGCTTGGCATGGCGGGGGTGGTCTGTACGCACGTACTCTCCACCGAAATGATCCTTGTGGTTCTTATCCTGCTTGCGTTTATGTTGATCAGAAGAACCGTGACGCCGCGCGTTATTCTCAATCTTCTTGCGGCTGCCGCCGTCTGCATCCTGACCAGTCTCTTCTTTACGGTTCCCTTCCTGGATTACTATCTGCATATGGATATGCGCGTGCAGGGACCGGAGGCAAGAGAGCTGCTGATCGGAATCCAGCAGAGCGGCATCTGGATCGGCGAGCTGTTTTCCTTCTTTCACAGTCCTTTCGGCTTCAGCGACCGCACCCATATCGACGACCGTTTTCTTCTGACGCCCGGACCGATTCTGATGATCACCCTGGCTTTTGCACTCTGGCAGCTGCTTGCACGGGGCGTGCGTAAAACGGACCGGCGCGTGACTTTTTTGACCGTCTATGCGGCGCTGGTGCTGCTTCTTTCGACGGACGTTCTTCCGTGGAACAGCCTCATTGCCCGCACCTCCTTCGGCATTCTTTTTTCGCAGGTACAGTTTCTGTACCGCTATGTGGACATTGCCGTTTTTCCGCTGGTGCTTCTTCTCGGCGTGCTGATGGAAACACTCCCCGAAAAGCCCCTGCGGATCGGAATGGATAAGAATGCGCTGACAGCCGTCCTGATCGGGGTGAGCGTGTTGATGACCGGCTCCTTTATCAGCGGCTATTACAAGGGAATGGAATGGAAGACCTACTATGACAGCGCGGAGCTCAACACCGTCAGTGCCGTGGATTCCGGCGAATACCTGCCGCAGGGGGTCGATGAGGACAGCTTGAGCCCGCTGTACCGGACAGAGGGCACGGAAGGCTTTGCGCAGGTTTCCCGCGACGGCTACCGGCAGACGGTTTTCGTGAAGGCTGTTGACGATCAGGCGTGGGTGGATTTCCCGGTTTTCTGTTATCCGGGCTTTTATGTGAAGGACCAGAACGGAAACAGGCTTCCCGTAACGCGGGGCGATGAAAACGCCATGCTCAGAGTGCTTCTTCCGGCCGGGTTTGAGGGCGAGCTGACCGTCGGCTTCGCGGCCCCTTTGTCCTGGCATCTGGCGGAAATGATTTCTATGCTGTCTCTGGCCGGGATAGCGGGATACGGCATCATGAGGAACAGACAGAAACGGAGAACAGATCAGTCATGACGGAACAGACAAACATGAATGAACAGCAGGAATACCCCGTAAATGAAGAGCGTCAATCCATCGGCATGCACCGCGGAATGGAGATCGTCAATACCGGTAAACGCAGGCAGGTGCTGGCGTTAGATGTGATCAACGGATTCCGGGTGCGGCCCGGTATGTATGAAATGAACGGGGCGACGGTATTGACCGACGGCATCAACTTTACCGTTTATTCCACCGGCGCGACCAGAATCACGCTGCTGTTGTTTCACCGTGGAGAGAAGAAACCCTACGGGATCATTCCCTTCCCGATCAGCTATCGGATCGGCAAGGTGTTTTCCATGATTGTTTTCGGGCTGGATATCAGTGATCTGGAATACTGCTATCAGGTGGACGGCCCCTGGGATCCCGCAAGGGGACTGCTGTTTAATAAGAAAAACCGGCTTCTGGATCCTTTCGCCCGCGCAGTCGCCGGGCAGCGGCACTGGGGGGAGATCGGCAATCCGGACGGGAACGGTTACCGGGCGCGCGTGGTGCAGAACAATTTTGAGTGGAATGCCGCCTCCCTCCCCAAGACACCCATGGAGGACACGGTGATCTATGAGATGCATGTCCGCGGCTTCACCATCGATCCCTCCTCCGGCGTCACATGTCCCGGCACCTTTCACGGAATCATGGAAAAGATCGATTACCTGAAGAGCCTTGGCGTGACGGCTCTCGAGCTGATGCCGATCTTTGAATTCGATGAGACCATGGGGGAACGGATGGTAGACGGCAGGCGGCTGCTGGATTACTGGGGCTACAATACGGTGAGCTTTTTCGCGCCAAACACCAGCTATGCGGCACAGGATAGCCTCAACCGCGAAGGTGTGGAGCTGAAGGAACTGATCCGCCTGCTGCATGAGAACGACATGGAAGTGATCCTTGACGTCGTGTTCAATCACACGGCGGAGGGAAATGAGATGGGACCGTACATTTCCTACAAGGGCTTTGACAACAATATTTACTACATGCTCACACCGGACGGCAGCTACTACAATTTCAGCGGATGCGGCAACACCATGAACTGTAACCAGCCGCTGGTGCAGGAGATGATCGTCAAATGCCTGCGATACTGGGTGCAGGAGTATCGGGTGGACGGGTTCCGTTTCGATCTGGCCAGTATTCTCGGCAGAAATGAGGACGGTTCCCCGATGGAGAATCCTCCGCTCATTCAGAGCATCGCTTACGATCCGCTGCTGGCGGATGTCAAACTGATCGCCGAAGCCTGGGATGCGGGCGGGATGTATCAGGTGGGCAGCTTCCCGGCCTGGAACCGGTGGTCGGAGTGGAACGGCCGGTATCGCGACGACCTGCGCAGATTTCTGAAGGGGGACTACTGGGTGACCCCGGACGCGGTCAAGCGCATCACCGGATCGGAGGATATGTATCACACGCAATACGCCGGCTACAATGCCTCCGTAAATTTCATCACCTGCCATGACGGCTTTACCCTCTATGATCTGTATTCTTACCAGCAAAAGCACAATGAGGCAAATGGATGGAATAACACGGACGGCGCGGATGACAACAATTCCTGGAACTGCGGCGCGGAGGGCGATACAGCCGATCCTGAGATTCAAAAGCTCCGCTTTAAGCTGATGCGCAACGCCATCACCGTCCTCATGTGCAGCCGCGGCACGCCGATGATTCTGGCGGGCGATGAGTTTGCCAACACGCAGTTCGGCAACAACAACGCGTATTGCCAGGACAACGAGATCTCCTGGCTCGACTGGTCCTGTCTGCAAAAGAATAAGGAATTCTTTGATTTCTACAGCAGAATGATCTATTTTCGCCGCAGGCATCCTTCGATCCGAAAGGATCTGCCGCCCGCACACTGCGGACTGCCTCCGGTGACCGTCATGGGAACGGACGGAACAGCGATCGTGGCGGACGGGGAAACGAAGCAGGTCGGTATCTGTTATGCCGGCTTTGATGAGGACAAACAAAGAGACGACATCGTTTTTATCATGATCAATGTGTACTGGGAGGATGCAACGTTCAGGCTTCCGTCGCTACCCGGTGCACAGCACTGGTTCCTGGCTGTTGATACCGGAGCGGATGACAGACGGTACTATCGTCGCGTGCATAAAATCATGCTGGAGAATGAACTGCGTATCCGCGCACGGAGCATCATGGTTTTCTCCGCGGGAGAGGTACAGGGATGAACGGATCGATACTTGCGAGCGACGACGCCTCGCGCGCAGCGGTAGCAAATGAAAACGCAAACGCGGCCTTCACGGATCAGGATCACGTGGATACCGATGCACTGCTGACGGTGCGCGGATATCGTTTTCTCATTGAGGAGGACGCCGAGGCCGCGAGAACGGATCTGATCCGGATCGAGCATCTGAATAAGTATCTCAAGGGCGGAAAGAAGGAGAATATCCGCGCGCTTTACGAAAAATCCATTCAAAACCGCATTTTTACCACCCCGGTCGGATGGGAGTATCTGCAGGATCTGCGCGGAATGCTGATCGATCAGGGAGTTGAGGCGGAAACGCTTTCTCCGATTCCCGTGGCTGTCCCCGTCACGAGGCGTCGCCTGCCGGGGGATTATCGCACCAGAGAGCGGGTGGAGGAGACGCCCAAGGAACCCCCGTCGCTGACACTGAAAACCTCCATCATCATCAATGTGGTGCTGGTGCTGCTGGTTGCGGCAATGTTTATCATTGCCAGCACCAGCAGGACGGATAACATCCTGAACTACAGGCGCAATGTGACCAGCGAATACGCATCCTGGGCGGAGGATCTCACCAAGAGGGAACGGGAGGTGCGCAAAAAGGAGCGCGAGCTGGGAATCCTGTCGGACGGTCTGCCGGTCGTTGTGGATGAAACCAACGAAAGCGGCTCGGGCAGCGCCGCACAGAATCCTGAATAAGAAAATCGAATGATCACGGGATCGGAAACAAACCGGTGGGAGTCAGTTATAAAACACTGTTGAATGAGGAAAAGGGATGGAAAAATCAAAGATTCTGATTGTCGATGATGAGGAAAGAATGCGCAAGCTTGTCCGCGACTTTCTGGTGAAAAAGGACTTTACCGTGCTGGAAGCCGCAGACGGGGAAGCGGCACTGGACCTTTTTTTCGAGCGTCAATCGGAAATCGCCCTGATTGTACTGGACGTCATGATGCCGAAGAAAAACGGCTATGAGGTGTGCCGTGAGATCCGTCAGTTCGACAGGGAGGTGCCGGTGATCATGCTGACGGCCAAGGGAGAAGAGCAGGACGAGCTGCAGGGCTTCTCGGTTGGGGCGGACGAGTATATTTCCAAGCCCTTTTCCCCGAAGATCCTCGTGGCACGTATCGAAGCAATTCTCAGACGATCCGGCTCCCCATCCGGCGAGGACGTGATCGAAAGCGCGGGGATCCGGATCGATCGGGCGGCACACAGCGTGACCATCGATCAGATGCCGGTGGAGCTTTCCTATAAGGAATTTGAGCTGCTCACCTATTTTCTCGAGAACCAGGGGATCGCCTTAAGCCGGGAGAAGATCCTCAATCATGTCTGGAACTATGACTATTTCGGAGACGCGCGGACGATTGACACCCATGTGAAGAAGCTTCGGAGCAAGATGGGAATAAAGGGCGACCTCATCAAGACCGTCTGGGGTGTCGGCTATAAGTTCGAGGCTTGATGAAAAAGCAGGGATGCATTGAACTCAATATTTATGGGCGTTCGGGGGATTAAGATAAGCCTGTAGCATAGAGAAATATATCGAATATAACCAAACAGACGATATTTATTGATGAAAAACCACATATTAAGAGAAATACGAAAAGAAATACTACCACCCAATAACCAGTTGTGAGCGAATATAACCAGATATCAGGTTATATGCAGGCAATAGGGATAGGGTGGTATTTTCAACATTTTTGTATGTTCGGTAGTGATTTAGATAAGAGAGGTTTGAATCACTAGCAAGGACAGAGAATATGAATAAAATATGGAATGCACAGAATCCTGATCATACATACTGTAATCCGATCCTGTATACGGATTATTCCGATCCCGATGCCATAAGAGTCGGAGACGATTATTATATGATCGCCTCAAGCTTCTCCAATGTGCCGGGGATACCTGTTCTTCACTCCAGAGATATGGTTAACTGGAGGCTCATCAATTACGTGCTGGATCGACTTCCGGGTGAGAGATATGATAAGCCTGTTCATGGCTGTGGCGTATGGGCGCCATCCATACGTTACCATGACGGTTTTTTTTATGTATGCTTTCCCATGCCGGATGAGGGTATATATATGTGTACCGCCGAAGATCCATACGGCAGGTGGTCTGATCCGGTGTGCATTAGAGAGGGCGCAGGCTGGATAGATCCCTGTCCCTTCTGGGATGATGACGGTGAGGCGTATCTGGTGGCTGGTGTGGCCAAAAGCCGCATAGGCTATAAGAGTGTCCTCCATATGGTCAGGATGCAGCCGGACGGTATGGGACTTACAGGCGAAGAGGTGAAGATCTTCGACGGAAACGAAAATGATCAGGTAACCATAGAGGGACCTAAATTATACAAAAGAAACGGGTGGTACTATATCTTCGCCCCGGCAGGGGGTGTAAAGGGCGGCTGGCAGACGGTTCTGAGATCCCGGAATATCTTCGGCCCTTATGAATACAGAGTTGTTATGCGACAGGGAGCTACTCCCGTAAACGGCCCTCATCAGGGAGCGTGGATCGATACCCCCGGGAATGATGGCAGGGATTATTTCCTGCATTTTCAGGATGTATATGCCGCAGGCCGGATCGTCCATCTGCAGCCTATGGAATGGGAGAAGGACTGGCCCATAATCGGAAAAAGAGTTGAGGGTGAGGATTATGGTGTACCCGTTCTGTCAGGTGAGCTGCCGGTTCCCGGTGGATCGACATCCGGTTCTGATACCGATTCCGCCGATAGTATCGATAATGCAGACGGTGTCTCTGAGCAGCATACAGATTCCATAAACCGGACAGATACATCTCACTGGCAGTGGAATGCCAATCCCAAGGATGACTGGATCGGATATCCTGAGGGAGCTTCCGGGTCCGATGGGAATGGAGATGAGATCCCGGGTTCCGGGGACTTTATCCTTTATCCGGTTTATAAGGATACGGTCTATGGGGATATTCCCAATATCAGGCTTATCAAATGGCCTGCACCTGAATTCGCTTTTGATCTGGAACTGGATATCTCGGGGTTGCGGTTGGGAGACACAGCAGGAGTGATAGCCCTTGGTACCTCCTACGGAGTCCTTACTTTCAGGAAAAAAGAGGGGAAGGTCGAAGTATGCGCCGTTACCGGTGTACAGCATTTCGGTAAGATACTTGTGGATCATACCGAGGAAAAATCCCTTATCATAGATGAAATCGAGACTGACATAAGTGTGTTTATAAGGATACTGGTGGAGGGATCCGGCAGAAGGGAGATCCCAAATGAAGCAGGCTTGTTTAACAGGGAACAGATAAGTATCCTCTACGGAACTGATCGTATCCATATGAAGACAGGCTGGAGTGGTGAAGCCATGCCCGGAAGATGGGTTGGTAATAAGCTGGGAGTGTTCTGTGCGAATGAATATATATTGGAGTGTTCGGATCCTTCCTTGACAGGACAAAATGATGTATTATCCGGAAGTGTATCTGCGAATGTATCTCGGGTGACACGCGGCTTTATGTCGGTAAAGAATCCTCAATTTCATAATATATATCACAACCCGGTGAAGAGGGGATTTTTCCCTGATCCGTCGGTGGTCAGAGTAGGATCCGATTACTATATGGTCAATTCATCCTTCCAGTATTTCCCGGCTATACCCGTAAGTCATTCCACGGATATGATACACTGGGAACTCATAGGACATGCCATAACAGATCCGGATTACCTGGATCTTTCGGAGATTAAGGATTCACACGGTATCTGGGCCCCTGACATATCCTATGTGGATGGCCGTTTCGTGATAATGGCCACTCTCAGGCTGAACGGAAAGCTGGGAGACGGCAGCGGACCTCTTCGGAGGCAGCTTATAGTAACAAGCGATAAGCCGGAGGGACCTTATTCCGGGCCGGTATGGATAGAGGTGGATAATATAGATCCCTCACTTTTTATCGATGATGACGGAAAAAAGTATATGCTCATAAGTCCGGGGATCAATCTGGTTCCCCTAAGCGATGATCTGACCCATGTTACGGGCGAAGAGATCCATGTATGGCCGGGCACGGGAGAGAGGTGCACCGAGGGCCCCCATCTGCTGAAAAAGGACGGATATTATTACGCCATAGTGGCCGAGGGCGGAACAGGCTACGGACATGGTATCAACATCGGCAGATCCCGAAATCTTCTGGGACCATATGAAGCATCACCCTACAACCCGACTCTCAGGCAGACCGATCCCGCTGCGCCTCTTCAGAGATGCGGACACGGCAAGTTCATACAGGATTTTGACGGAGGCTGGTGGGTATATTATCTCTGCGGAAGACCCAATATGGGCAACTATATAACCATCGGCCGTGAGACCGCCCTGGAGCCGGTTACATGGACCGATGACGGTTGGCCGCTGATTAATTACGGCAAGGGGCCGAGCCTTGTGAATATCGCTCCGGATATTATTTCCATGCATCCGGATGGAACAATCTACCGCCGAGGCTACGACTATCCTTATAGAGACGATTTTGATTCGGAGGTAATCGGACTTGACTGGGAATTCGTCAGGAATCCCGTCAAAAACGATTACTCTTTGTCGGAGCGCCCGGGGTGGATGAGGATTTATACCTCAGAGGGATTCTTGAGTGATCTTAAGGCTGAAAATATATTCGTAAGAAGAGAAGAGGAGCTTTGCTACAGGGCGGAGACCCTTGTGGATTTTAACCCCTCCCAAGCAGGAGAGCAGGCCGGGCTTGTGTGTTACTATTCCACAGCCACATATGCGCGGCTGTCTCTGGAATATGACAGGGGCCGCTGCCTGAGACTTGTGATAAACCGCAATCACGGAGAGGAGATCACAGCCACTGTCCATGACATTCCCGATGGGCCCATAAGGCTGAAGGTTGTTGTGGATCATCTGACCAGAACCTTTTATTACAGTCCTGTGACCATATGTCCTGCCGGGCTTGAATCTGACTGGATATGCGCAGGTACCCTTAACAACTGCGTATACCTCTGCGATGAAGGTGTGCCCGATGATCCGAAACGTCATACCGGTACCCTTGTGGGCATCTATGCGTTAAGTGGGGCAAGCAGCGGAAGAA
>JAIKYU010000064.1 GCA_024682835.1 Lachnospiraceae bacterium
GAATATTCCCCGTTCTCCGATACATTGATGGTAAATTCCGTATCCACCGGATACTCATACTCCTCCTGGATACAGGCGAGCATCCGCTTCATCTGCTCCATCAGCGTCCGATTGGCGACCAGCCCCTTGCAGGAGATGAACCTGATGTCCCGGTCAATCCCTCTCTCGCGAAGCATGGATTCCGCGTCATGATCATGCTCCAGCAGGATTTTGTCGAGATACTTCGGCAGATAGGGCTCGATATCCTCCAGCGAGAGCCTCTTCAGCATCTGTTCCCCCATATGGATCACTTCCGCCTTACCCTGGGAAAACTTATGTTTGTCAGCGGAAGAGGAATACGATGTCTTCTCCGGCATATCGAGGTTCACAATCCGCGGATAGGAGCCCTCTGTCCTGTCCACCGCCGAGGTTCCGAGTCCCATGACGAGGCGAAGCATCCCGGCTGTCGGATCGGAGTCCTTCATGATCCGGTAGGGGCTGTAGGAATAGCCCACACCCGCCGCGCAGGGCATGTAGTTCTGACCGTAGTACGAACCGGAAACCCGCTGGATCAGCAGCGCCATCTGTTCATCCCGTTTATCCAGACCGCGCCGCTTGCGGTAGTCAAGCGCCGACAGGCTCATGGAACTGGCATATACGACCTTGATCGCATGCTCGAATTCCTCGAGCCGTTCCTTAGGTGTTCCTCTGTTTACGCAGAAGACGGACTCATATTTTCCGGCAAAAGCGTTCCCGAAGCCATCCTCCAGGATACTGCTGGAGCGGATGATGTAGGGATCCTGTCCGTAGTACTCGATGATCCGTACGAACTGCTCCCGCATGGCTTCCGAAAAAACACCGCTCATCAGCTTTTCGGCGAATTCAGCCGCGAGAGAGAAATACCCAGCCTCCGTCCGCTGCCGGATCCGCATGTCCCACAGATTGTTGTCCACAATATAGGTGTAGTACAGATCCGAGCCCACGTAGAAAGAATCATGCGGCTCCAGGATCTCATCGATATCCGGCTCCTTATTCCTGATGATTGCCCGGGCAAGCAGCATACCGCAGGCCTTGCCGCCGATCATGCCGGTTCCCACCATGTGATCCCGCACGGCAAAATAGTCCCGCGGCTCAAAATGCTTCCGTACCATCTCGCGCATCTTGGGATCCCGCGTCATCATGATATTGCACATCTCCGTACAGGCATCGGAGATATCCATGTCGTTTTCGCTCATCAGCTTCACGCGGTTGAAATACCGATCCCAGGAATCGGCGTACTGCTCATCGGCGGAGCGCTGCGCATGTCCCAGTGTCTGATAGAATCTGCTGGACTGCACACCGTCCAGGATCGGGCGGAAGGTTCCGGCCACAGGATCATAGACATGCGGCAGGAACATCGTGTCGGAATTGCGGTTCCACACCTTTTCCGGTCTCACATAGACACTCTTTTTGTCGGAGTAGACGTCAAAGAAAAGCTGCGTGGTGTTCAGGATCTTGTTGATCGCCTGTACGGAATGCTTGCCGCGGATGATCGGAAAGAAGGCAACCGTATCCAGGATGAACAGGAACGGGCAGGTGACCCGGAAGAAGTTGCCCATCATAAGATCTGTCGCCCATGCAGTCTGCAGCTCAGACAGGCAGTCAAAAACGTAAAAGGCATCCTTTCCCTCCTGTTCAATCACGTTGTGGATGTTGACCGTAAAGTGTTCAAATCGGTGGGACAGCGGCACCTTGACCGTCCTGATCTCCGGACAATCCTGCAGGAGCGGCTCATGACTGGCGAAGCGAAAGTAGATGATGTTCCGCTTATCTTCAATCGCCTGCCGCACATAGGGCTCCATGAACAGCTTAAACTCTGACAGGTCCGACACCCGCCAGACGACATTATCTCCCAGTCTGATATGGTCAAGGGCCGTATCCATCTCCGGAATGCCGCTTTTTACCTTATCGAATGCCGCCATCTTTATCCTCCTTCATTTCGCTGTTTTTCAGTAGTCTGTACTTCATTTCCGCAAGTTTCCAATCCGTGAGCGTGTCAATGTCCTGCACTTCCATCTCACTGATGATCAGCGGCCGTGCGTGATCGACTGTTGATCCTGATTTCAGGAAAGCGTCCACGCGGTAGAAATAGAACTGACCGCAATCGTGATACACAGGCCTAAGATCCTGAGAACGCTTCATATAGTCTTCAGGACTCGTCGGGGTAATCCATCCGTTCTCCTCATAAAGGCCTCTCTGGGGAGGAAAGGCAAATCGAACCACCGGAAAAACCGCGTTGCAATCGCCGGCGGAGATCAGGTCATAGGCTTCCTTCAATCTTTCTGCTGTAATAAAAGGTGCTGTAGGATAAAGATTACAGGCCAGATCAAAGCGCTGTCCCCGCTCTTTGTATCTCTCCAGCACTTCAAGAAGCACATCTTCCGTTGTCGCGTAATCATCCGCTGTTTTTGCGCTTCTCATAAACGGGACTTCCGCCCCGTATTTCACGGATATTTCGGCAATTTCCGCGTCATCCGTGGAAACCATGACAACATCAAACAGAGCGCTTGCAAGTGCGGCCTGTATCGAATAGGCAATGATCGGCTGCCCGCAGAACGGCCGGATATTCTTCTTCGGTATTCTTTTTGATCCGCCCCTGGCCGTGATGATCGCAATGGCATTCATCATTGTTGTCCCCGTTTCCGTCTAAGTCCCTCAAACATAAAAGCGTTCCGCATACATGAATGTATTGCAGAACGCCTTTGTTCACGCCTATAAACAAAAAAGAGACTGTATGGATATACAGCCCCTTTGCCTGCGCCCATTATATGATTTCTACTGTCTCGTGTCAATATAAACATGAACGTGCTGCCGCTACACAACCGTCCCCATGATCGATCTCAGGTAGCCGCGCACATCAAAGTCGTATGCTTTCTCCAGTTCCCCCCGGGCCAGCAACTCTTCCTTCCGCCCGGCGGCTGCGACACGTCCGTCCTTCATAAGAATCAATTCATCGGAGAGATCAAGAGCCAGCGGAATATCGTGGTACACACCGATCAGCGTGTGCCCTTCCTGTCTGCTCCACTCCATGAGATACTCGCTCATGCCCGCCACCACTTTCAGATCCAGGTGATTCGTCGGCTCATCCAGAATAAGAACCGGGGAGTCCTGTGCAAAAGTCCTGGCCAGAAACACACGCTGCTGCTCGCCTCCGGACAGCGTAAAAAGCTGCCTGTCCGCAAGTGCATATACGCCCGTGCGGCGCATGCATTCCTCCGCGATGCGTCTATCTTCATCACTGTAGCGGGAAAAACCCTTTTTCACATGAATGTAGCGCCCCATCAGCACACAGTCGTAAACCGTATAGGAAAAGAAAATCTGGGAAAGCTGGCTTAAGAATGAAACAGATGCCGCAATATCCTTACGTTTCATTTGCGTCACATCCCTGTCAAGAATCTTCAGTTCGCCCTGATACGGGATCATCGCAGTCAGCGCTTTCAGCAGGGTACTCTTTCCGCTTCCGTTCTCTCCCAGAATTGACACGCGCCGGCCCACTTCGATCGAAATGCTGATACCCCGGAGCACTTCTTCATCCGTCCCAAGGCGTTTGCGATCATAGGCCGCATGAAGCCCTTTGCACTCGATCGCCTTCATGCGCGCCTCCTGCTGCCGAAGTAAACCCACAGGAAGAAGGGGGCTCCCACCAAAGCCGTGACAGCCCCTACCGGAATCTCCTGGGGAGAAAAAACAGTACGGGAGATCAGATCCGCCAGGGCCAGAAAGCTTCCGCCCGTAAGCGCACTCATGGGCAGCACATATTTATGTGAAGATCCGAAAAGTCTGCGTACCGCATGCGGTGCCGCCAGATCGATAAAGCCCACCACTCCGGTAAAGCATACCGCCGCGCCGGTCAGGATCGAAGACAGAACCAGAAGCACCAGCCGTCCTTTATTTGTGTCCACGCCGCTTGAACGCGCCGTATCCTCGCCAAAGCTCATCAGATCCAGTTCCCTGTGATACGCACACGCCACGATGATCCCCGCCACACAGATCACAAGCAGAATCGCCGCATGCACCCATCGTCTGCCGGCAAAGGATCCCATCTGCCAGAGGATCAGCCTCTGCATATGTCTTGAATAGGCTGCAGAAAGCATGGTAAGGATGGCATTCACAAAAAGAGAAAAAATCATTCCGAACAGAATGATGGTATGGCTGCGCAGATCCCCGTCCAGACGTGACGAAAAGGCCATAACCAGAAAGACCGTGGCAAGACCGAAAACGAAGCCGGATGCCGGCAGGAGAAAATAATGAAGCGCCGGTATGGATATCTCAAACACAATGATCAGTGCTGCGCCCAAAGATGCTCCGGAAGAGACACCCAACGTATAGGACGACGCCAGCGGATTCTGTAACAGTGACTGCATCACCGCCCCGCTTAAGGAAAGCATGGCTCCCACGATAAATGCGCAGCAGGCTCTCGGAAGACGGATCTCCCAGAGGATGGACACCAGGCTACTTCCCACATCTGCCGGCAACGGCTGACCAAACAGCTTATAA
>JAIKYU010000116.1 GCA_024682835.1 Lachnospiraceae bacterium
CACGCAGAAGGGCAAGAAGATCGCGATCGCTCCTGCGAAGGTCGAGATCGTTGGCAACAAGATTGTTGCGGTGTCCGGAGAAGAGAACAAGTGGCAGGATTCCAAGTCCGGCGCAATCTTCACGGTTGAGCAGGATGAGGACGGCAAGACCCTGGTCAAGATGACAGGCCCTGCCGGAAGCGACGGCGAGTTCGGAGCGCTTACCATTAAGCCTACCGGTGTGAAGGTACAGGCTACCTATGCGGCCGGCGCTGACACAGTGGTCAAGAAGGTTGCTCTGAACGTACAGCTTGCTGCAAGGTAAGCAACAAAAGCAACAAAGCGCAGAGGGATGAAGATCCACTCTGCCGGGCAGGTACCGGGTCAGACCGGTACCTGCCATTCGGGAAAGATTTCCCGACAATAAAAAAGTGCAAACTGCTCTACTCCTCCGTAGAGCCGGATGCTATCTTTTCATTAGAACCCCCCGGACCCCACCGGGGGGCCTCCTATTTTTTATTGTCCCTTTGTGATTTCGAGAAGATGCTTCTTTAATTCCGTCATCTGATCGCGGAGCTCGGCGGCGGCTTCGAAGTTCAGATCTGCAGCTGCGCGGCGCATCTGCTTTTCCACCTGTTCAATGAGCTTTTCCAGCTCGCCGCGGTTCATGGATTCGGGATCCTTTTCGAAGCGGGCTTCCTCTTTGGTGACGGCTCTGGATATGCTGATGAGATCACGCACGGCTTTGCGGATGGTGGTGGGTGTGATGCCGTGCGCTTCGTTGTATTTCATCTGGATGGTTCTGCGTCGATTGGTTTCCTCGATGGCGCGTTTCATGGAATCGGTCATGTTGTCGGCGTACATGACGACATGTCCGTCGGCGTTTCTTGCCGCCCGTCCGATGGTCTGGATGAGGGAGGTTTCGGAGCGCAGGAACCCCTCCTTGTCCGCGTCGAGGATCGCAACCAGCTGGATTTCCGGGATGTCGAGCCCCTCGCGGAGGAGGTTGATGCCCACCAGCACATCGAAGACATCCAGACGCATGTCCCGGATGATCTGCGCCCGTTCCAGGGTGTCGATATCACTGTGAAGGTATTTCACCCGGATGCCGGCTTCGTGCAGGTAATCGGTCAGATCCTCCGCCATGCGTTTGGTGAGGGTGGTGACGAGCACCTTGGGAGTGATGTCCGTTGACGGTTCTGTATCCGATGCTGAAATCGCCCCACTTTTGATGGTTCTTTTGATCTCCGCGATCAGATCGTCGATCTGTCCCTCGATGGGGCGCACGTCGATTTCCGGATCCAGGAGGCCCGTGGGCCGGATCACCTGCTCGACGCGGAGCAGCTCATGCTCCTCCTCATATTTGGAGGGGGTCGCAGAGCAGAAGAGCATCTGATCGATGTGGGTCTCAAATTCGCTGAAATTGAGGGGCCGGTTATCCAGTGCCGACGGGAGCCGGAAGCCGTAGTTGACGAGCGTCTCCTTGCGCGAGCGGTCGCCGTGGTACATGCCGCCGATCTGCGGGATGGAGATGTGGCTTTCGTCCACGATGATCAGATAATCCCCGGTAAAGAAGTCCAGCAGGGTGAGGGGCGGCTCGCCGGGCGCCATGAAATTCAGATGCCTGGAATAGTTTTCGATGCCGGAGCAGAAGCCGGTTTCCCTGAGCATTTCGACGTCAAAGTTGGTGCGTTCCGCGATGCGCTGGGCTTCGATCAGCTTGTCGTTCTGCTTGAAGAACTTTACGCGTTCCTCCAGTTCCTGCTCGATGTTTTCGCAGGCCTTCAGGATTTTTTCCTGCGGGACAACGTAGTGGGAAGCCGGATAGATCATCACGTGGCTGAGCTCCGCGTGGACGCGTCCCGAGAGTGCCTCCACCTCACAGATGCGGTCGATTTCATCGCCGAAGAATTCCACGCGGATCAGATAGTCGCTCCCCTGAGCGGGAAAGATCTCAACCGTATCGCCGCGCACGCGGAAGTTGGTCCTCTCCAGCGCCATGTCGTTGCGCGTGTACTGGATGGCGATCAGGTCTCCTATCAGATCGTCCCTCTCCATTGTCTGCCCCGGTCTTAAGGAGACCGACATCCCTTTGAATTCATCCGGACTGCCCAGTCCGTAAATGCAGGATACGCTTGCCACCACGATGACGTCCCTGCGCTCCGTGAGCGACGCCGTCGCGGAAAGGCGGAGCTTGTCGATCTCGTCGTTGATCGCCGAGTCCTTGGCAATATAAGTGTCCGTCTGCGGCACATAGGCCTCCGGCTGGTAGTAGTCGTAGTAGGAAACGAAGTACTCAACGGCATTATTGGGGAAAAACTCCTTCATCTCGCCATAGAGCTGGCCGGCAAGAGTCTTGTTGTGCGAAATGATCAGGGTGGGTTTATTCAAGGCAGCTCTAACGTTCGCCATCGTGAATGTTTTTCCCGATCCGGTCACGCCAAGAAGAGTCTCAAACTGGTTGCCCGCTTTGAAACCATCTACCAATTCTTTTATTGCCCTCGGCTGGTCGCCTGTAGGCTTATAATCTGAGTGTAATTCGAAGTTCATTTATCAAATCCTATTTTTATATGCACCAATCCTCTATTGATAAACCTTCTACTTTTGAAAATTCACGGGTATTATGCGTAACAAGAGTAAGCCCCAATGACTTGGCATGTGCAGCAATAAGAAGATCATTTCCGCCTATCAGTATCCCCTTTGATTTAAGAGCATACCGAATCTTCCCATATTCAAAAGAAGCATCTGAATCAAATGGGAGTATAGTTATCCCTGATAGAAACATCATTAGCGCTGTCCTGTTCTGTTCCGGCTTGGAACTGTTATGAACGCCATATTCTAATTCAGCCATAGTTATCGACGAAATACATATCTGTGACGGATCATGCTGAATGAGGCGTTCAAGAACAACCTCAGGTCTTCTGTTCTTGGCATAAGCGATCATATTTGTATCCAGCATATACTTGATCATTCTATATCCTCTCTTTCTTCAAGCGATAGTGATTCCACGCCGTTCGAAAGAAAATCATCCGTAAACAT
>JAIKYU010000151.1 GCA_024682835.1 Lachnospiraceae bacterium
GAGAACGCAGATTTATTTAAGCTTGACCCATTGAAGGTTCAATCATATAATACATATAATATGAAAAAAACATGAAAACAGAAATGGGACAGGTGATGGGAGATGCTGAATAAACGACAACCGCTTCGGGAAGAACCGGAAACGGATCCGCAGGCCGAGCAGAAAGCAGTTGCTCTGAAATATGATATGGAGCGTGATCAGGCGCCTCGTGTCATTGCAAAGGGACGCGGCCATGTTGCGGAAAACATCATGGCGGTTGCCAAGAAGAGCACGATACCTGTCTATCAGAACAAGACATTGGTCAATATGCTGATGGCATTGGAGATCGACCGTGAGGTGCCGCCGGAGCTTTACCGGACGGTGGCAGAGGTCATGGCGCATGTCTATCGTATCGATAAGCACGCCCAAAGCCGTATGCAGCAGAATAACCCACTGAGATAACAGAATAGGACAGAGGCAAGGCCTCGGAACAGGAGCTTGTTGTATGACACAGTTCGATCGACGAAATATCAGCATGATGATGGATTTTTATGAAATGACGATGGCGAACGGCTATTTTCATGACAGGGATATCAATACGAAGGTAGCCTTCGATGTGTTCTACCGAAAAAATCCGGATGAGGGTGGATTCGCGATCTTTGCCGGACTGGAGCAGGTCATAGAATATGTGGAGAATATGCGTTTCTCGAAGGAGGACGTGGAATATCTCCAAAGGCAGAATCTGTTTTCCGGGGAATTTTTGGACTATCTGAGAAATTTCCGGTTTCACGGAGATATTTACGCATTTCCGGAAGGAACCATCATGTACCCGGATGAGCCGATCCTGACAGTTGTAGCGGATTTGATCGATGCACAGCTGGTGGAGACGGCAATCCTGGCACAGATCAATCATCAGTCGCTGATCGCGACGAAGGCGCGTCGTATCGTCAGGGCTGCGGATGGACGCGCGGTTTCGGACTTCGGGGCAAGGCGCGCCCATAATATGGATGCGGCGACCTATGGCGCAAGAGCCGCTTATATCGGCGGTGTCGTCGGGACGGCGACGGTTTCCGCAGGACAGATGTTCAACATTCCGGTGAGCGGTACGATGGCCCACAGCTGGGTCATGTATTACGGGGATGAGTTTGAGGCATTCCGTCGTTATGCGGAAAACTATCCGGATGCGACGGTACTGCTGGTGGATACCTATGATGTGATTCATTCGGGCATCCCCAATGCGATCCGTGTGGCGAAGGAAGTTCTGGAGCCCATGGGAAAACGGCTGAAGGGAATCCGGATTGACTCCGGAGATCTGGCGTATCTCTCCAAACGGGTGAGAAGGATGCTGGATGAGGCAGGCCTGCCCGATTGCAAGATCGTGGTATCGAACAGTCTGGACGAGTTCACGATTTCCTCGCTGTTGAATCAGGGGGCGTGCATCGACAGCTTTGGGGTCGGGGAACGGCTGATTACGGCACGCTCCGAACCGGTTTTCGGCGCTGTTTATAAGATTGCAGCCGTAGGAGAGAACGGGCAGTTCTCGCCTCGCATCAAGGTATCGGAAAATGTGGAAAAAATCACGAATCCGGGACTTAAGGACGTTTACCGTGTCTATGACGGGGACGGACATGCGGTGGCAGATCTGCTTGCGATATGCGGCGAGACCGTGGATATGTCTCAGCCCTTCCGCTATGTGGATCCAAAGAAGCCGTGGAAGAACCGGTCCTTTACCGGATGCAGCGTAAAAAATCTTCGCAGGCTCTATGTGCAGGACGGGAAGCGGACCCAGGAGCTTCCGGAGCTGGATGAGATCCGGAACTATGTAAAGAAGCAGCTGGAGCATGAGATCTGGGAAGAGGAGCAGCGATTTGAGAATCCTCATTCCCATTATCTTGATATGACACCGGATTATTATGATTTGAAGATGAGTTTGCTGCATGATACCAGAAAGCAGCATGGTGAGTGACGGAAGCGGAGGCGGTCAGATGTTTACCGGAAAGACCCGGAATCTCGGAATCATGGGCTGGCCCGTAGAGCACTCTCTTTCACCAGCTATGCAGAATGCGGCGATTCGTGCCGCAGGCCTGGATTATGCCTATGTCGCGCTGCCGGTAAAGCCGGAGAATATCGATACTGCTGTGGAGGGACTTCGGAGCCTTGGCTTTGTCGGCTGGAATGTGACGATTCCTCACAAATCGGCGATACTCTCGTCTCTGGATGAAGTTCACGAGGATGCCCGTATGATCGGGGCAGTCAATACCGTAGTACAGCGTGAGGGGAAGCTGATCGGATACAATACGGATGTCACCGGCTTTCTGGCAGGGCTTTCGCAAATGGAATTTAGTGTTGCAGGAAAGCGTGTCGCGGTCCTCGGAGCGGGCGGAGCCGCCCGTGCCATTCTATGGGGCCTGTGCAGGGAGAAAGCCGGTCATGTGACCTTCGGTGTCCGGAATCCGGAGAAGGCGGAGAAGATGGTCGGTGATTTCTCGGCTTGGGGAGATATTTCGGTGGTGCATTGGGAGGACGCAGCGTTTGCAGAATATCTGACGGAAGCAGATCT
>JAIKYU010000019.1 GCA_024682835.1 Lachnospiraceae bacterium
GGTGATGCATGCCGTAGCTGCCGCGCTTCCAGACGAGCAAAATCCGTTCCTGCACGCCGTCGCCGTTCAGATCCAGAATCAGTTTCTGCTGCACAAGACAGGCTCCTGAAAAATAAAGCTCCAGCAACAGCGCAGCGCACACGATCAGAACCGCTGCAAGTCTTTCCTTCATCTGCACGACAGCAAAGCCCCGGTTCTCATCGTCTAATCGAACTGATAAAACACCCGGTAATCCATGGTCCAGGCGGGCTTATCGGGGACGTTTTCACGCTCCCAGTGGAAATTCCCGTCGTCATCCTCGTCAATTCCCAGCATCACACGCCACTCACGATCCGTAAGCCGGTCATCCATCGGATGGGCAAACTGGTAGAAGCTGTAGACACTCCCGCGGGCGATTCTGAGCGTGTTATCAACCGGGACAACCACATAGATGACCGCCGGATCATCCGTGGCCAGCTGGAGCACTGATCCGTTCGGATCCGTCGCTACGTCCACCACCACGGCGGCCGGGAATTCCTCGCTCGAAAAGTACTGGGGATTTTTCGCATCCTCCTTGTAGGCCTCCGCCCAGAAGTGCTCTATTTCGCCGCCGTAGCAGCGGATAAACTCAAATTCCTCATCCGTCAGCATCTCGTCAGCCAGCTCCTTTACGGCAATCGCCGAAAGCGTACGCCCGATGTTTTCGAGCCGTTCCAGATCCCGCTCTGCATCCTCGGTCAACAGTCCCAGATTCTTCAGCCCCTTTCCGGTTCCCTGTGCAAGCTTCGCGAAGCGGTCGAACACGAGCGGCTCCGGTTCCACATAGCCCCTGTCGTCCATGATTTCCTCATCACCGCCGCCCATCTCCGCGATGACCTGCTTGGAGTAAAGAACCGTGTCGTGCTTCAGCTCCGTGTAGCTGCCGAGGAAGCTCTCCAGATTCTTTTTGTTCCACTTTTCACCCTGCATGAACAGCGGGTATCCCTTTCCCTTTTCCGTAAGCAGCGGCCGCAGCGTATCAATCCAGCCGGAATAGAGAGAGGCATTCCAGAGATCTGAGGACGACTGTTGTATGGTATTTCGCAATTTCGTCATATTTTCTTCGTAATTTTGATACTCCATGGCGCCGAGATCCTCCCTGAGGATTTTTTCGGCCGTCCGGCTTCCCAAAGCCGCCGGCACATCCAGCGCATCCGGAAGCATCCGGTTTTCTCCCTTCTTGTTTTCGAGAACCTGTGAATAGATCAGTCGCTGGAAGATCGCCGCGTCGATGGAAAAACGCTGTCCCATAAACCGGAACCCGGCATTTTCCTCCATCTTGTCCGTCTGTCCGTCGTCGTCCCACATCGGAACGGAATTGATGGCCGGAGCCGGAAGCGTCGCCGTCAGGTCATGAAAACGCCGCCAGCCGTCCTCATCCCCGACGACCTCGAGTCCGGTCAGTTCCTTAAGCGGTCTGCCATAGGCCTGCTCAATAAGCGGACGATATTCACAAATGCCGTTGTCGTCGCTGGCGCCGGCAAAAAAGCTCGTCACCGCGTAGATCGTCGACCACTCGTCATACGCCTCCTCATCCATCGCCAGCGTCATAAGCATCGCGCTTTTGTCCAGCGAGGAATCCTTCCGGGAAAAGTTCATCCTGCCGTACCACATCATCGCACGGAAGTAGCGGGAAAGCTTTTCATCCGTGTCATAATACCCGCGCGGTTTATACTGGGAATAATCCTCCATGACATCCGCTTCGCCCATCAGCGGCGAATAATCGATTCCGTCCGCCGCGTTGATCATGGAGAGTTCCTTCTCAAGCTTCTTCTTCGATTCCTCCGAAAGTGCATAATCCCCATCATCCGGCTTCCATGAGGGATCAAGAAGCGATTTGGCGACCGCGAAAAAGACGGTGTTTCTCTCCTGCGCCTTCATCATGTCGTCCGAGACACCGGAAAGGGTCGAAGACAGCATCATATCCATCCGCTGCTTTTCACTGGCCGCAAGCATCCGGTCCGTGAGGCGCGTAAGGCGGTCAAAGAGTTCCTGCCGTTCAATGCTTTTCATCAGATATGCAAAATACAGATGGTAGCTGTGCATGAGGGAATCGACCGTGATGAAATTGGGAACCATCATGTAGCGGTTGCCCTCATAGATCTCGAAAAACTCCCTGCCGCCGTTGTCCGACACGCAGAAACCGTCACTGGCCAGCTGTTTTTTCCAGGCATCCTGGATCCAGAGCTGCTCGACATTGACGACATTGCTCAGATCCGGCTCGATCGAATATTCCGGCACCTTTGCTTCCACCGGGGAGGATATCGCGGAGGAATCCTCACTGCCCGCGGCCAGAAGTGTCGGCCTGGCAGACCGGGCGCTGTCGGACGAAACCGCCGTCGCCGTCTGCCCGGACTGTGTGTCCGTCTCCTCCTTTTTCGCGTCATCGTTAGAAGCGTTCTCCTGCTTCCCGTTTTCTTCCTGTCCAGCCGAGTGGTTGGCGACCTCCGCCTGCTGCGCGGGGCCCTGCATTCCACAGGCAGCAGATGAAATCACAAGCATTCCGCATAGCGCGATGCCTGACACCCGTCTGATTAAGCGGTTTCCAGAATGACCTTCCATTTCCGACCTCATATTTTCTCCTCCTTTGTGCCATCAATTGCACGTGGACATCATCCGTCTATAATCCACTGCATGTCCTGCCACACCTGTTTGGTCAGAATCTGGCAGGCATCCAGCGAGAATGCGGCATCCTTTTCCCTAAACCGGTTCTCCTCTGCCAGCTCCTCTGTATAATCCGAAAGGAGGTAGGCCGTGACCGTATCCCCGGTCAGATGGCAGATCACCGGCTTAAGCGTAAGCTCCTTCACGCACACGCTTCCGTCGGAACCCCTTCCGATCCGTGCCAGTGCTTCTCCGCCCACCGCCCGGTTCATCACACCGTTTCCCCTGCCCGAGGTATCGTTCACAAAATTCCCGATCGAGTAGCAGACGGGCATCCTGCGGCCGTTTTCATCCGTCAGGATCTCCACCGGTTCAATCACATGCGGATGCGTCCCGATGACCAGGTCGACTCCCGTGGAGAGAAAGATCTGCGCCCATTTTTTCTGGAAGGAATCCGTCGTCAGGGAATACTCTGTTCCCCAGTGCGGACAGACCAGGGTGAAATCCGCCGCCTCCTCAGCACGGGCAATCTGCTCACGGACGCGTTTCTCATCCATTACATCGACCAGATAGCCCATCCCGGCGGGCATCTGGATGCCGTTTGTGCCGTATGTGCAATTGATGATGGCAATCCGCAGGCCCTTACAGGAGACGATGCAGAGCCTCTCCCGGTCTTCCTCGCTGTCATGAATGCCCAGCACAGAAATCTCCGGATGATCCTGTCTCCAATAAGAAAGACAATTCATGATCCCGGAGGCTTTTCGGTCCAATGCGTGATTGGTGCCGTGCAGCACCACGTCAAAACCGGCCTTTGCCTCGGCATCGCCCAGCTCAAAGGGCGAATTGAAGGAGGGATAGCCGGTGTAGCCGCCAAGCTCCTTTCCGCCCAGAATCGTCTCCTGATTGACGATGGCGATATCGGCAGCCGAGGTATCGTCGCACACATGGGCGAAAAGATGATCATAGGTATAGCTGCCGTCGTCCTGGAGACCGCTTTTGATGACACCCGTGTGCATCAGCATATCGCCGACCATGACGATGGTCACATCCTCCGCGTCCGCCCGGTCACTCCCCGCGCCCCCGGCTGCAACGAGCAGCCCCACAAGGAGTGCCGCTGCCTGAGTACAAACTGCCATACGTCAGAACTTCTGTTTCTGGAAAAAGTCATCCAGCTTCTTCAGCAGTCCCACCTGGTCGATGCTTTTCAGAAGATAATCCGCCGGCTTTAAGGCCAGCACCTTCATGATGCTTTCCTTGTCCCCGCGACCCGTCAAAAACATGACGGGAATCCGGCTGGTGGACAATTCGCTCTTCAGCATCTCCAGCACCTGCGGCCCGGGGGTCACAGGCATTTCATAATCGAGCAGAATCAGATCGACATGGTTTTTTGCGAGCCACTGGATCGCCTGAAGACCGGACGACGCCATGGACACACGATACTGCGGCTGCAGCCAGTCGCGGATCACCAGCATGTAGGTCGTGTCATCATCCACCACGAGAATGCTTTTCTTTCGCAGCTCGACCTGCTCTTCATCCACATATTTTCTCGTTGTCTCGATAATCGCAGGAAGATTCATCGGCCGGTCAAACCACGCCAGCAGATACTGTTCCGGAAAGAATTTCATCACATAATCTCTTTCCAGTTTGGTGGCAATCAGCAGCATCCGCTTTTCGTCCTCGATACACTGATCCTTCAGGAAAACGATGGATCGGCGGATCTCATCCACCGATTCGTCGGTAATCAGGACAAAAAGCTCCGTATCATAGGCGGTAAACTCAAGTGCCTCGAGACTGGGCACACAGAAGCCAGCCTGGATTCCCAGTTCCCCCAGCTTTTTGATCAGCCCCATCACCGTAAAGGTTTCCGCTCTGCTGATAACTGTCACATTTTTCATCGTGCACCTTCTCCTGTCATGACTTCATCAGATACACAAAAGCGATCGCATTCGGTCCCCAGATCAGCGAAGTAGCAGCGCTTGCCTGCAGGTATATCACTTCCTCAAAAGGCGTTTTGCGTCGGATGAGTTGTTCCATTTTCCCTCTGTCCTCAGGCGCCAGATTCGGTGAAATGACCAGCAGTCTCGACCGGTCCACGCCGCCGGAAGGAATCGTCTTACTGATAAACTGTGTGAGGTACTGCCGCCTGGGACCTGCCGCAAATCCTCTCACTCCGTACTTTCCGCCACGGGGCGTGAATATCGGGCGCAGCATAAAGCTCTGACAGATCGTGTGGAACCGCGGTGTGATCCTGCCGGTCGCCAGAAACCGATTCGTTGATTCCGCGGCGATAAAGGTTCGCACCTGCTTCTTCAGATCACGCATGGCCGACTCCAGTGCCGCCGGAGGGAGATTCTCCGTCTCGGTGATCCGGGACGCCAGAATGGCCAGCATTCCGATGCCACCGGAGAGCTGCCCCGTGTCAATCACCGTCACGTTGCCGAAGGAATGGGCGGCTTCGGATGCGTTACGGTATGCCTGCTCTCCGCCCGCAGAGGTCGTCAGATGGAACACATGATCCGCATGAAGAAGCTTTCCTGCGAAAAACTCCTCGTAATCCCCGATAGTCGGAGAGAGCACCTCAATGGTGCGGTCCGGATTCTTGCCCAGATAGGCCAGCGCCTCTCCTGTGCCGGTTTCCTGATAGTCAATGAAGATTCCCTCCTGCGTCCGGATCCGGTAAGGCAGCATGCCGATCCGATGCGCGGAAAGCATCTGTTCCGGCAGGTCGCAGACCGAATCTACGGTGATGACCATGCTGTCCTTTCGTTTGTAAACATCTACTGTCTTCTCTTCGCCAGTCCGCACCGTGGCAATTCCGGTAAAGGTCAGAAGCTGCTGGGGCAGTTTGTCCATCACAGCCCCTTCCAGCTGCGCGCCCGTCACAGGCTTAAGCAGATAACCGTCAAAGCCGCTCCTGCGATAAAGAGCCTGATTCTCTGATCCGGCATTGGCTGTGAGGACAATCACCGGCGTCGTGCGGTTCATTCCGCCCTTTTGCTCCCGGATGGCCCCCAGCGTCTCGATGCCGTCCATATCCGGCATCACATGATCCATCAGAATCACATCATACCGGTGATCCTGCGTCAGCGTCAGACAGTCCGCACCGGAAAACGCCGTGTCGATGTGCATCTTTGTGTCCTGCAGAAGCTTTGCCGCCACGCTGGCGTTTAACTCATTGTCATCCACGATCAGGATGTACGCTCCCGGCGCCTCAAAGCTGTGATGCCAGGTGTCGGACTCCCCGGACTGTCTGCCCGACCGGAGCGTCAGTTTGCCGATGGCTTCATCCTCAGCGATGATCTGCGGGATCCGTACCCGGAAGGTGGAGCCCTTCGTGTAGACACTGTCAACGGTGATTTCGCCGCCCATCAGATCCACCAGCTGCTTCACGATGGAAAGCCCCAGACCCGTTCCCTCAATGTAGCGGTTCTTCTGCTCATCCACCCGGCGGAACACATCAAACAGCATCGGCATGGATTCCTTTTTTATGCCGGATCCGGTATCGATCACCGTGCAGATCAGATCAACCTTCTTCTCCGTCTGCCGTCTTCTGCACTCCACGGAAAAGGTGACGCTTCCTTCCCTGGTGTATTTCACCGCATTGTTCAGGAGGTTGATGAGGATCTGCTTGATCCGGATGTCATCGCCGATCAGACTTCTGGGCATGGTCTCGTCGACATCGACATGAAGCTCCAGACCCTTTTCCCTGGCCGGAGACCAGATCATATTCACCACCTCGGCAATCATGTTTCCGACGGAATAGGAATTCGGCACCAGCTCCATTTTGCCCGATTCGATCTTGGACATGTCCAGAATATCATTGATCAGGGCAAGAAGCATCTGACCGGCTCCCTGTATGCTCCTGGCGTCCTCCGCCACATCCGCCGTGACCGCCTCCCGCATGATCATCTCATTCAGACCGATGATGGTGTTGACCGGCGTACGGATCTCATGACTCATATTGGAAAAGAAACGGTTCTGCGCCCGGTTAATTTCCTCGATCTGTTTTGTGGTCTTCGCCGCAATCCGCTGCTCCTCCACATAGAGATTGGTCTCAAAGATGACCATCAGACTCACGAACACCCCAACGATCAGCGTGGATGCGAGAGAGTCCGTATAGGCCATTCTGGCCGTATGGGGCGTAATCAGATCGGGATAAAACCACTGGATGAGATAGCAGGAGCTCAGGACCACTGCGATGGAGATCAGGAAAATGATGCGCCTGCGTCCGCGCACCACCATACTGACAAATATGGCGCCGAAAAGAAACCACATGGGCGTTCCGCCGTACATTCCTCCGGATGCGACAAACACGCCCGGAAGCATGACAAAAATCAGAATGCATGAAATGACGGTTGCCCCCGTCTGCACCCGGTGAAATCTTAACGACAGGGCAAAAATCACCCAAAACACCACCAATCCCGCATAGATCAGCAGAATATCGAGCACGCTCTCCCGCATGATGATGGACAGCAGGGACATGACGACGAGTGCAAGAAGGCCGAAGATGCCCACCAGGTGGAAGGTTCTCTCCTGCAGGTCGATCCGGTGATCAAACAGCGCTTTTATCCATTTATTCACTGCTGCGCCCCTCCTTCCTCCAGACGGGAACGAATCCTCTGCACGCAGGCCGTGTAGACCGTACACAGCTCCATGTGCTCCTTCTGAATCCGCTTTCCGTCTCCGTCTGCAATCGCCAGTTCCAGGCGCCTTGCCTGCTTGGTCAGGCTCTCCTCTCCGAGAATGGCGGCCCCGTCACGCAGTGCCCTGAGACGGACGGTATACGGTTCCATGGTCCCCGTGGCATAGGCCGACTTGAACACCCGCATATTATGCGGCAGTTCCTGCACGAAGATGCTGCAGAGGTTCCGGTAGAAGCCCTCATCCCCCAGGCAGTGCTCGATGCCCAGCGGTTCACCGGTCAATGCCTTGGGCATCTGTCTGGATCCGGAAGCGTCATCCAGCCGCTCCTTCCGAACCTTGGCGGACGGCAGGATTCTGCTCAGGATATGCTCCAGCTCCGTCGTTTCAATCGGCTTGGGCAGGAATCCGTCAAATCCTTCCGCGAAGAACATCTCTCTCGCCCCGCTGACCGCGTTGGCCGTCAGCGCAACAAAACGCGTATCTCTGTTCTTGACCTGAGCGATCTGCCGGAGTGCCTTCATCGCCTCAATTCCGTCCATCTCCGGCATCATATGATCCATAAAGACCACATCGAAGTTTTCCTTTTCGTACATGGCGAGCGATTCTCTACCCGAGAGTGCCGTCTGCACACGCATGCCATAACCCGAAAAGATTCCGTTCGCAACGACCAGGTTCATTTCCTCGTCGTCCACAACCAGCGCACGCACGCCGGGGAAGGAGACGCGGTATTCCGTTTTGAGCGGGTCAATCTCCCCGCCGATATTGAGCGTGTTCAGAATCCCGGCGATGGGGAAGCCATAGAAAGGCTTGCGCAGCACGGTGATTCTGCTCTCCTCCGGCGGCATATATTTCTGATCGGCAACCACGATCACCTCGGTGGATTTTGCCAGCCTCAGGAAGAATGCGGAGTCCTCATCATATTCTTCACGAGCCGTAAACACATGTGTCGGCTTGTCATACTCCGCAATTTTCTTCATATCCTCCAGACTTCCCGCCCGTTTGATCGGTATATGAAGTCCCCGCACCAGATGATTGATCATGGCCTCATAGTAATCCCGCACCAGCGGTACCTTAAACTTCTCCGACTTCAAGTAGCAGGCAATGATCAGCTTGTCCGTATCGGCCACGCTCATACAGGGCGACGGATCGACCACGGTCTGCGGCACGGAGAGCCTTACTGTGGTTCCCTGTCCCGGAACGGAGGAGATCGTCACAAAGCCTCCCATCGCATGAACAAAGCCGTAGACAATGGACAATCCCAGGCCGATCCCTCCGGCACTTCTGGTTCTGCCGGAATCCGCCTGATAATACCCGCGTGAAATCTTTGTCAGCTCATCCGGCAGAATGCCGGCACCCGTGTCGCTCACCTCTATGGACAGATTGACGCCGTACGCCCGTTTCTCCGCCATAATGCGGACATAAATGCCGCCCTCTTTGGTAAACTTGTATGCATTGTCAATCAGATGCCAGAGGATCTTCTTGAGCCGTCTCGGATCTCCCTTGAGCTTGCAGGGAACCGAAGCATCCACATCAATGACCAGATCCAGTGTCAGTTCTGCATTCTGTGCACGAAAGATGCTGATGACATCGTTGACCACAGAGTAGATTTCGTAGATTTCCTCCGATAGAATGATTCTGCCTGTATCGATCTCCGTATAATCCAGAATGTCTCCGACCTGCTCCGACAGGCGGTGACCGGCGCGGTAGATGGACATCATTTCCTCGTCATCCGCACCGTTTCTCTCGATAATCAGCGCTGAAAGACCGGTGACCGCGTTGATGGGCGTCCGAAGCTCATGCGAAATATTGGCCATGAAATCCTCCGTCCGCCGGTTCATCTCCGCCAGCTGACCGATGGCCCGCCCCTGCATTTCATTGGTGCGCTGTCTGCCGCTGATCATCGATTTGGCAAAGCGGGCTGACAGAATGACGATCATGATGTGCAGGATCATCCGGGAAAACGTCAGGGTATCGGAAAACACTGTCAGTCCCTGATGCACAATGATCTGATAGAGAACGGTCAGAAAATAGACAATCAGCCCGATATCAAACACACGCAGATCATCCGCAAGAGAAAACAGGAAAAAGACGAAACAGATAATCAGTGACACGTCAAACAGGCTGGATTCGTGAACACCCTGGTAAAACGTGATCGAGTAATACACCGTCGCAAGCGCGTAGATTCTTGCCTTCTCGGAAAACGGCTGTTTCAGGTGAATCCACCAGGCAAAGAGAATGCTCAGCAGCAGATACGGAATCGCCCAGGGTTCCCAGCCAACCACAAGACTTTCTATCATCAGCCCCAGCGCACAGGCGCTGTAGGAAAGGGTCAGAACAAAGATGACATATCGGTTTCTTTCACGTCTTCCCTCATCAGGATTCATCCTGCTTTACCTCCTTCCGGATGGCATCCCAGTCAAGCGCCAGCAGCGCAGTCCGGATGCGTGACAGACGTTCCGCATCCGGAGAATCCAGATTATATTCCTCCATGGAATGCAGAACCATCTCCACCAGGTCGTAGTCCATCTGTTCAGCGAACTCCTCGATGGAACGATAGGCATCCGCCAGCTTGTCCGCCTCCGCATAAGGACGGACATCCACGCTTTCATCCGCTGCAAACAGCGGCAGAAGCTTCTCTCTGAAGCTTCGGTACGTTTCCAGCATGGCCGGCGTCTCATCACGGATCAGCCGGATATCGTCCCTGTTTCCGGCCTCTTCAAGTTCCGCAGCCTGCTCCGAGAGCGCCGTCGCTCCGATGATGCGGGCGCTGGATTTGAGCGCATGAACCTTGATGGTATAGGTTTTCCATTCCTCGCGGTCCAGATATCCCTCAATCTCATCTGACTTGGTGCGGATGGTATCGTAAAAGATCTTCAACGCCGCGTAGTAGTTTTCCTCCGAGCCGCAGTTGGCAATGCCTGTTTCCACGCTCAGGCCATCCACAACAGCCAGAAGCTCCATTCTGTCAACGCCGGTATCCTCCCCGGGCGAAGGTTCCTGCTCCTCCGGCGCCTGTTCTCCCGAGGTGAAAAAACGTAGCCGGTTGACGTCCACCGGTTTTTCGAGAAAGTGCGAAAACCCGTTTTCCCTGAAGTGCTGTGCACTGACATCCCGCGCGTCTCCGAGAAGATACGCCTCCGGCTTCTCGTCACGATCCGTCGGCAACGCCCTGAGAAGCTCCTGAAGCGTCGCCGCTCCGTCTGCCCCCGTCATCCGGTCATCAATGAACAGGCAGTCAAAACGCATGGTCTTGATGATGGCTGCCGCATTCGGCGCAGAAGCAGCGGAGCGCACGGCAAATCCGTTGCGCATCAAAAGCTCCGTCAGGTATTCCCGCTCCAGATAATCGTCGTCAACCACCAGTGCCGTCTGTAGTGTCTGCGTCATATCCCGTTCCTCTCTGTCCGTGACTGTCGCTATCCGCCTGCTAGACGTCCAGCATCGCCTCCACCGCATGCGTCCGTATGTACTCCCTGCGCGGCGGCACATCCACTCCCATTAACAACTCCGTCATTTCCGATGCCATGCGCGCATCCTCAATGGCGACCGATTTCATCATTCTGCGCGCGGGATCCAGCGTGGTCTCCCACAGCTGCTCCGGATCCATTTCTCCCAGTCCCTTATATCTCTGAAGCGTGAAGCCGCCTTTATGCGTCTTGCGGTATCTGGCGAGCGCCTCGTCGTCATAGAGATACTGTTCCTCTCCCCTGCCCGGAATCGCCTTGTAAAGAGGCGGCATGGCGATATAGACATGCCCCTCGTAGATCAGATCCGGCATGAAACGGTAGAACAGCGTGAGCAGCAGCGTCGCGATATGCGACCCGTCCACATCCGCATCCGCCATGATGATGATCTTGTCGTAACGCAGCTTTTTGATGTCGAAATCGTTGCCATATCCCTCTGAGAATCCGCAGCCGAACGCGTTGATCATCGTCTTGATCTCCGCATTGGCAAGCACCTTGTCGATCGACGCCTTTTCCACGTTGAGGATCTTGCCGCGGATCGGCAGGATCGCCTGATAATTCCTGTCTCTCGCCATCTTGGCGCTGCCGCCGGCGGAATCTCCCTCCACAATGAATATCTCGCATTTCGAAGCATCCCTGCTGATGCAGTTGGCCAGCTTTCCGTTTGAATCGAACGAATACTTCTGTTTGGAAAGCATATTGGTCTTGGCTTTTTCCTCGGTTTTGCGAATCTTAGCCGCCTTCTCCGCACAGCCGATGACCGCCTTGAGGGTCTCCAGATTGCGGTCGAAAAAACGGACAATCTCGTCTCCGGCGACCTTGGAGACAACCTTTGCCGCATCCTGATTGTCCAGCTTGGTCTTCGTCTGACCCTCAAACCGCGGATCCGGATGCTTGATGGAAATCACGGCCGTCAGACCGTTGCGCACGTCGGCACCCGTGAAATTGGCATCCTTATCCTTAAGGAAGCCGAGCTGTCTGGCATAATTGTTGATAACCGTCGTGAAAACGGTCTTAAATCCCGTCAGATGGGTGCCTCCCTCCGCATTGTAGATATTGTTGCAGAAGCCGAGAACCTCCTCCCGGAACTCGCCGATATACTGGAAGGCACAGACGACCTCTATTCCCTCGCTCTCCCCGCGGAAGGACACGACATCCGTCACTGTCTCATGGCCTTTGTTCAACGCGCGCACAAATCCGACGACCCCCTCCGGCTCGTGAAAAGTGAGCACTTCCTCCGTTCCCGGGCGTTTGTCCTCGTAGTGGATCGTGAGCTCCGGATTCAGATACGCCGTTTCGTGGAGGCGGGACTTGATGTCATCCTCCTTGAATCTCGTTTTCTCGAAAATCGTGTCATCCGGAAGGAAGTTGACCCGGGTACCGGTTTCTTTGGTGTCGCCGATGGGCGTAAGCAGTCCCATCACCAGCGGCGTGGTGGGTTCACCCCGCTCATAGGTGTCCTGATAGATATGACCGCCCGTCCTGATCAGAACCGTCATATGAGAGGATAGCGCGTTCACCACGGAGGAGCCCACGCCGTGCAGTCCGCCGCTCGTTTTGTAGGAGTTGTTGTCGAATTTTCCGCCGGCATGCAGCGTCGTATAGACAATACGCTCCGCGGAGATCCCCTTGGCATGTCTGTCAACCGGCACACCGCGTCCGTTGTCCTCCACGGTTGCCGATCCGTCCGTCTCCAGCGTCACCCGGATCTCCGTGCAATATCCGGCCAGATGTTCATCCACGGCATTGTCTACAATTTCATAGACCAGATGATTCAAACCCCGCGTCGTGGTTGAACCGATATACATCCCCGGGCGGACACGTACCGCCTCCAGTCCTTCCAGTACAGTGATACTGGAAGCGTTGTAATCATTCTGCGTGCTTGTCATATTACTCATTCTTCTCTCCAATGCTGTCTTTTCGTCGCCGTGACGGCAATCGCTCCCGGTCCGATATGACACCCGACCGAAAGGGAAAGCGGGTCATAATGAATCTCTCCTGCCCACGGCATCGCCTCCATGACCTCATCCCGAAACGCAAGCAAAGCTGTCTCATCGCCGGAACAGGCCATATCAATATCCACATCATGCGCACGAAGCCCGCCGAAGCGGGTTTCAATGTCATCCAGAATGGCCTGAATCATAATTTTGCATCCCTGGGCGTGGGTTCTTGCCTTGGCAAAGGCATCAAGCTTTTCGCCCTGAATCTGCAGGACAGGACGGATGCGCAGCAGGGTGCCGATCGCTGCAGCGGTCGGCGTGATCCGGCCGCCTCTTTTCAGATAAGTAAGGGTATCCAGCATGATATAGATGCCGGATTCCAGACCCGTCCGCTCCAGATTCTCACGGATTTCAGCTGCCGACATGCCCTTCCGGGCCAGAGCAAGCGCATCCAGACAGGAACGGCGCAGCGTCACGGAAATGCGTTTATTGTCCACCACCTCCACGCGGCCGTCGTAATCCTGCGCAAGAATTCTCGCGCTCTGGCAGCTTCCTGACAAACCGCTGCTCATCGGGATATGAACGATCTGATCGTGATCCTTGAGCACCTGATCCCAGAGCGCCGTCACATCGGTGGGGGCCGGCTGTGAGGTGCTGATGCTTTTTCCCTCGTCAATCAGGCGGTAAAACATCTCCTGGGTGATATTGACGTCCTCGAAATAATCCTGATCTCCGATGCGAAACGGCATCGGTAGAACAAAAAGCCCCAGTTCCTCAGCACTTTTTCTGGTGATTCCGCTGTTGGAGTCGGTTACAATGGCTACTCCCGGCATATTCCTGTCCCCCCTGACTCTTGCACGTCAACCGCACAGGCGAAGAAACCGCATACAAACCCAACTGTATATTATAGCATCAGATGGTTCTTAAATCAATGTGAGATTCCGTCCGAACAGCCTCACGAACCGCTGCATTCTCCTGCTTCTCCAGTCCGGGATCCTCCGTAAGCAGGGCATCAGCGTCCTCGGCTGCCATACGAAGAAGATCCGCATCCGCATACAGATCCGCAACGCGGAAGGCGATCTCTCCGCTCTGCCTCACCCCAAAAAGATCTCCCGGTCCGCGCAACTTCAGATCCTGATCCGCGATGACGAAGCCGTCATTCGTCGTGTTCAGAATTTCCAGCCTCTCCTTCGCTTCCTCGCTCCGGGAGGTGTTGACAAAAATGCAGTAGGACTGGTTCTCTCCCCGTCCCACCCGACCTCGCAGCTGATGAAGGGACGCGAGGCCGTAACGCTCCGCATTCTCAATCATCATCACAGTCGCGTTCGGGACATTTACACCCACCTCCACCACGGTCGTGGACACCAGCACATCAAATTCCCGTGCGGCAAAACGCTCCATCAGACGGTCCTTTTCCTCCGGCTTCATTCTCCCGTGCATCCGTTCCACACGAACCGTGTCCGGCAGCGCCTGCCGGAGCTTGTCTGCGTAGTCGGTCACGTTTTCCGCATCGGTAAGTTCCCCCTCCTCCACCATGGGACAGATCACATAGCCCTGTCTGCCTTCCGCGGCCTCTTTAGCCAGAAAGCGCCAGGCGCGCTCCCGGTACTCCGGTCCCACCACCGCGTTCCGGATTCTCCTGCGGCCGGCCGGTAGCTCATCCAGCAGGGATACCTGCAGATCCCCGTACAGAATCAGGGCAAGCGTCCTCGGGATCGGTGTCGCGCTCATCACAAGAATATGCGGCATCTGTCCCTTGCCGGCCAGATACTCGCGCTGCCTTACACCAAACCGATGCTGCTCATCCGTGATCACGAGTCCCAGACGATCATAGGACAATTCCTCCTGCATCAGCGCGTTCGTCCCGATAATGCAGTTCACCTCTCCCGCGGCAATCGCTTCATAAGCCGCACGCCGCTCCTTTGCCCTCTGCGCGCCGGAAAGCAGCACCGTTCGAAACGGCAGATGATAGGTCTTTGTCATTTCCGCAAAATAGGCCGCATGCTGTGCCGCCAGCACCTGTGTCGGCGCCATCAGCGCCGCCTGATACCCGTTTTCCACACAGATGAGCATGGCAAGCAGAGCCAGAATGGTTTTGCCGGATCCGACATCCCCCTGAATCAGTCGGTGCATCTGTCTGCCCCCCGCCATATCCGCCGCGAGTTCATGAAGCACCCTCTGCTGTGCATTCGTGAGTGCATAGGGAAGTGCCTCCAGGAAGCCGTCCACGCTCTTTGGCTGCGGCATCGGGATCCCCGCCGCATCCTCTCCGACCGCGTTTTTCAACAGCCGGATGCCCATCAGAAACCAGAAGAATTCGTCGTAGGCAAGTCTCCTTCTGGCTTCGAGCAGCCTCTTTTCGTTCTCCGGAAAATGAATGCCGGACAATGCCCCGGAAAGGTCCAAAAGCCCCCGTCTCTCAAGGATGGAGGCCGGCATCGGATCCTTCTCCATTGTCACATGGGAAAGAGCGTCCTGCACAGCCCGGATCACCGTATTGTTTTTTAACCCGTGAACGAGCGGATAACGCGGCAGAAGCTTCCCCGACAGGGCCGCATAGTCCTCCGGGGAACTGATGGCCGGCTGCTCCATCAGAAGCGATCTGCCCTTTCTGCGGACATGGCCGCGAAACACATATTCCCTGCCGGCATAGAGCGAGTTTTTGAGATAAGGCTGGTTGTACCAGGTGACGGAAAGGGTATCCGTCCCGTCCGTCGCCTCCCCGGTGAGGATCGCATACCGTCTGACATACTTGAGAGCCGGAACACTTAACAGTCTGCACCGCACGGCGCAAACCTCCCCCTCTCTGCATTCCCTCACGGAAACAGCCGGGGTGAAGCTGTCATAGTTTCGCGGATAGTAATGCAAAAGCTCTCCGACGGTGCGAATTTCGCACGCGTCAAAGAGCTTCTTCGTCTTTTCTCCGATTCCCTTGCAGTCAGTGACAGGTGATGAAAAATCCATGCAGTTATTCGGCTGAAACAATATATGCGTACACCGGCTGCCCGCCGTACTGGAGTTCCACATCCACCTGCGGGAACTTCTCGCCGATGCGCTCCATCAATGTCTGTGCTTCCTGTTCCTCGACGTCCGCTCCGTAATACAGGCTCACCAGCTCCTGGCCGTTCTGCATCATTTTTTCAAGCATGGAAACCGTCACGTCCACACGGTCGCTTCCCACCTGAAGAATCCCGTTGTCGCCGATCCCCATGTAGTCTCCCTGACGGATCTTCAATCCGTCAAGCACCGTGTCCCGGACAGCGTAGGTCACTTCACCGGAGGATACCGTGGAAATGGCATCACGCATCATGGACTCGTTTTCCTCGGCCGCGTCGTCGGGAATGAAATTGACCAGTGCGGCGATCCCCTGAGGAACCGTCCTGGTGGGTATGACGACCAGCTTTCTGTTTTCGCTCATTTTGCTGGCCTGCTCCGCTGCCAGGATAATGTTTTTGTTGTTGGGAAGGATGAATACCGTGTCCGCATTGACCCGTGATGCAGCCTGCAGCAGATCATCCGTGCTCGGGTTCATGGTCTGTCCCCCCTCGATCACCTGATCACAGCCGAGACTCTTGAAGATCTCCACCATTCCGTCTCCCGCGCAGACAGACACAAAGCCGATGCTCTTGTGCTCTCCCTGCTCCTCCGCACCGCTTTCCTCCGTTGCATCCAACTGGAGCGTCTTAGCGGTGAGCGGCTTTCCGGAAGGGATGTCGACATGTCCCTCCGTCCGGATATCACGCACGCTGACATCCCTGAGGCTGCCGTACATCAGTGCGCGCTGCAGCACCAGTCCCGGATCGCCCGTATGAATGTGGAGAGACACCCCCTCTTCCCCCTCGGTCACGGACACATCATCGCCGACGGAGGTCAGAAATCCGCGGATATCATTCATCTGTTTGCGGTTGAGGGGCTGGCTGAGAATGGTCCTGAGCACCACGCAGTACGCGTATTTCAGCTGCTTCTCCTGCTCTCTTTCCTCGCTCTCCTCGGGCGAGTTTTCAAACGGAATTCCCTTTCCGAGATACCCGTCATAGGCGCCCTTCAAAAACTCCAGAAGCCCCTTTCCACCCGAATCGACAACGCCCGCTTCCTTAAGCACCGGAAGCATATCCGGCGTGCGCATAAGCATCTCGTCCGCCGCGCCGAGAATTCCCAGGAAAAACGTGTCCGGATCCGTCTCGCCCGCGTCCGCAAGCTCCCGCACCCGGTCGCTCGCGCCCTTGGCTACCGTCAGGATCGTGCCCTCCTTGGGAACCATGACCGCCTTATATGCTGTCTCCACCGCCTTCTCAAAGGCATCCGCCAGAATGGCGCCGTCAATGGAGGCATGCTTCTTTGCCACCTTGGTAAAGCCACGCAGCAGCTGTGAAAGTATGACGCCCGAATTGCCTCTTGCTCCGCGAAGGGAACCGGATGAGATCGATTTGCATACCGCCTCCATGTCGGCTCCGGGCTCCGCGGCCACTTCCCTGGCTGCGGACATAATCGTCGCTGTCATGTTCGTCCCGGTGTCGCCGTCCGGCACAGGAAACACATTCAACTCGTTGATGAGTTCCTGCTGCGATTCCAGCTGTTTGGCTCCCGCCAGAAACATCTGCGCCAGCATTCCGGCATCAATTGCTATTCCGCTCAACTTCCCTTCCTCCTCTATAAAACATAGTTTTATATCTGACTTACTCCGTTCGGATGCCGATCCCGTAATATCGCGATTAATCAATCACCCGCACACCGTCGACATAGATATTGATCTTCTCGACCTCCATGCCCGTAAAATCCTCCACCTTATATTTGACATTTTCGATCAGATTCTCCGCAACCGCCATGATACTCACGCCGTAGGAGACAAACACATGAAAATCCAGCCTGAGCTTGTGTGCGGGAGTCACGACGACCTGTATCCCCCTCGTCATGTTTTCCCCCTTCAGAAGCTTGGCCAGTCCCTCTCTGACGCTGAAGCCGGCCATTCCGACCACACCGAAGCACTCATTGGCCACCACGCCGGCATACTGCGCAATCACTTCGTTTCCGATCTGGATGCTGCCGATATGTGTGTTTATTGAAGAAGCTTTCATTCAACCGCCCTCCTGCCAGACGTTCCCTGTTGCATTGGACTTTTGACGCTGGTATCATCCATTATAGTCAAGAATTTTCAAAAAAGAAAGCATGTTTTTGCTTGCATTCCCATTAAATTTCTGTTATCATTCACTCTGTTGTGTAAAAGAAAGGGAGGTTATTCATCATGGCAAAATGTGAAATCTGCGGCAAGGGCGTTCACTTCGGCAACAACGTCAGCCATTCGCACAGAAGATCCAACAAAGCCTGGCACGCCAATGTTCAGCATGTCTCTGTTCTGCTTAACGGCGCCAAGAGACGCATGAATGTCTGCACAAGCTGCCTGCGTTCCGGTAAGGTCGAGCGTGGCTGATCGTCTTCCGATCTGAATACTATGACAGCAAAAGCGGCCTTCCGGCCGCTTTTTCATTGCCTGCCTACGCGCCGTACTCGCTGGTAAGCTCCTCATACTCGTGATTGATCATCTGAATGATCTCATGGTCTCCGCCCGCATTGTCCGGATGGAAAATCTTGATCAGATCCCGGTAGCGCTTGCGCAGCGTCCACGAATCGCAGACCCCGCGAAACAGAAACTCCCCGCTGCCGAGACGGGCACGCTCCACGACCTCCCGTTCCGCTTCCAGCATCATCCGCTCCTGCTCCAGCTGCTTCTTGTCAGCCGCAAGCTGGTCAAAGCCGTTTTTCAGCACACCCAGACGCTTGTCAAAGAGATCGCTTTCCTCGCGCAGACGCCTGCGGTCGCGCTCCAGCTGCTTGTTGAGGTCACGCATTTCCTCGCGAAACTGCCTGCGCTCGGTCTCGAAGCGTTCAACCTTGTCGTTGATCGACCTCTCCACGCCGTCCAGCCGGACGCTCTCACGGAACAGCCAGCAGCGCAGATCATGGAGCTCGTCCTCCGTGCCGGTTCCGATAATTTCCTCCTCCCGCTGTCTGATTTCCTCCTCCGTCATCTCTTCAAAACTTTCCAATAACGCGGACATTACTTATCATCCTCCGGAAACGCGATATCCATCACTTCTTCATCATCTGGAAGATCCTTTTTGCCTGCCATGAATTTATTCACCAGATCCGGAACCAGATCAATCACCTTGGTAACCGCATCCTGATCCTTGACATTGACAACTTTTGTCACGCCGTCCTTAATCACCAGCACCGCCGCGGGAGACATCTTGGCCGAAAAGCCGCCTCCGCCGCCACCCTTTTTGTCGGTAAGGGAGGAGCCTGCACCCGCGCCCACCGTCACATCCACCAGGGGAATAATCGTCACGTCCCCCAGGATTGTCGGCTGTCCGACGACCGTCTTGGAACTGAGAATCCCGTCCATACCCTTGATCAGGGATCCCATCACCTCGCTGAAGGCATTTTCTTCTTTTTCAGCCATGTGCACCTCCCCGGCCGTCCTTGCCGAACTTCTTCATCCGTCTCACCAGCTTTCTCACGTCTTTGTTGAAATAGCAGCGGAGGAAGGAAACAACCGGCACCACCAGCATCACGCGTCCCCGAATCCGCACCGTACCGGCGAGCGTCTCCCGGTCAAAAACAGGAACCATCTGTACGCGGTCCTCCAGAATCGGATACAGCATATAAACCTTGGCCATCACATCCGCGGTACTCTTCGGATCCGCCGCGCCGTAGACAAACTGCACCCGGCATTTCCGCGGTATGATGTGCCGCAGACTCCGGCCGACCTCGCGCAGCACCCGTTCCTTCGCACGCGAAAAAATATCACTCGTTACCGTCGCGCGCACGTAGAGTATTTTATCATATGTTCCAGATATTGTATAGTAAATTTTTTTAATCACAAGTTCTGGATTGGGGATCGACGGTTTTTTCCACTTTCGCCTGTTTTTTGCGCCCCCGTCCGGCGCCCGCTGCCCGGCTTCCTCTTCGGGTGACTCCCCGCCTTCGTCCTCGGCGGACTCCACGCCTTTGACCTCGGGCGGCTCTTCGGCTTCGCCCCCGGAGGACGCTTCGATTTTATCCTCGGAGGACTCCCCCGCTTCATCCCCGGAAAACTCTCCGGCTTCGCCCCCGGCGGACGCTTCGGTTTTATCCTCGGAAGGCTCCCCGCCTTCATCTCCGGATTCACCTTCCGCTTCGTCGTCACCTTCTTCAGGTGTCCCGGGTTCCGGCCGCTCGTCTTTCCGGTGCTGTTCCTTCCTCCTGCGCGGAAACAGGCGGAAAAAGGCGAACTTTACCACAAAGATCTCCCCGTTCTCTCCCTCCGCCGGATATCTGAAGATTCCGGAAAACAGATGTAGCAGCCAGGAAAACCCTCCCCGGGCAGTCAGGCGGTCAGGGATCCCCTCCTGTTTTCCGTCCTCCGTCTCCCCGGGTTCACGGAGATCCGCATGGATTTCGTATCGAACCGGCACAAACAGCACCAGCAACAGAATAAGAAGAATCAGCCCCACCAAACAAAGGAGGATGATCCCGATGATTTTCAGAATGGTCAGTATCACCGCGAGCAACGCTGCTGCCTCCTGCTCTCCAGATATCCGCGCAGATTCCCCGTAAGGCCTGCCCGGTGAGCCCGATCGGCTATCCGGCGCACCAGCTCAAAGGCGCCATTTCTCGTCCTCGCGACACCGTATACCGTCACGGGGTGATCCTTCAGGCGCTCATTGAACAGGTAGGCGCTGTGGACAATCTCCAGCTGCTCGTTCGGATTCTCGGCCAGCAGCACGCAATAGCTGAACACGCCGGCTTTTCCGCGAAGAATCCGCGCCTTCTCGCGCATCGGTCTTTTGATTTCACTGCTGAAGAGACAGTCCTTATGAAATTTGCAAAAACACCTTTTCTTCCGCATCAATATTCTTTATACTAGGTAACGGATGTTTCGTCAATCCGGACGCTGAACAGGAACATACCGTTTCACCTGATTCTCTGCCAGGGCCGGGGATTCCCTGCGCTGCGGACACCAAACCTTTGGGGAGCATAAAATGAAAACGGTTGCCAGGCTTGCTTTGAAACCGGGTATGATCACCGGCGAGGATGCCGTCAATTTCAACGGCGACGTCATCGTCCCCGCCAACACCGAGCTGACAAGTATCAAGATCGCAAAGCTCGCGCGGCATGATATCATGGCCGTCACCATCAAAGAAAAAATCGATCTAGCTACCACCCACTTTGAGCGCGTCCGTTGCTCTGAAGGCTTTCAGAGTTTTGTTTCCGTCTATCAGAAATTCTTTCCGGTCTACAAGACGCTCCTGATGAACTTTGTCCTCTACCGGCAGACCTTCAACATCGACGATCTGATGAAGGTCTACGACAACATCACCGCAGCTGCCGGCACACAGGAGCTGCTGCTGGATTATCTTTACAACATGGTTCCGTCCGAGGACGACATGACCCACGCACACTGCCTGAACGCCGCTCTCATCGCCGGCGTATTCGGCAACTGGCTCAATCTCTCTGAGGGGGATCGCACCATCCTGATCCAGACCGGCTTTGTGTACGATATCGGCAAGCTCAGAATCCCTGATCAGATCCTCTGGAAAACGGGTAAACTGGAGGATTCAGAGCGGAATCTTCTGCGCAAGCATGCCCGTATGGGGTATGACATGGTGAAGAACCTGCCGCTGAATGTACACATCCCCATTGCCACGCTTCAGCACCACGAACGCATCGATGGAAGCGGCTACAGCGAAGGTCTTAAGGGCGACGCCATCAATCCCTTTGCCAAATACATCGCCATCGTGGACACCTATGAGGCAATGACCAGCGCCCGCGTCTACAGACAGTCGCTCAACCCCTTCCAGGTCATCGCCCATTACGAGGAGAGCCGCGGTTACGAACGGTATGAAAGGGACGCGCTCAAGACCATCCTGTCAAGGATTGCACACACCCAGCTGGGCTTAAACGTGCGCCTGCATGACGGCACGGAGGCCGAGGTGGTCAGCATCAATGAACATGCGCTCTCTCTGCCGCTCGTGAAAATCCTTCGAAACAACACGCTGTATGACACCGCGCAGAACGGAAACCCCGTCGAAGCAGTGCTGTAGCACCCGTTCTTCGTCGGAATCCTGAGATCCCCGCCTACGTCATATGCCTTTTCAGAAAACTGACCAGTTCCGGGCCGGGAATCGGCCTTGAGAAATAGTAACCCTGAATATAATCGATGCCAAGACTGACCATCGCATCATACTGTTCCCTGGATTCCACACCTTCCGAAACAATCTTCATGTCCATGTCGTGGATAATATTGACCATCCCGTTCATCACATGTCTGATCCTGTCGTTTGTAAAATATCCCTGGGTAAAGCTTAAATCGAACTTGATATTCCGGGCAGGCATACTGACGAAATAATCCAGATTGGAGCGGCCTGTTCCGAAATCATCCAGTGAAAAGCTCACGCCCATATTGATCAGTTTTTCCATGTTGTGCATCAGCAGATGCTTCAGCCCATTATCCGCCGTCTCGGTAATCTCCAGATTGATTCTGGTCGGGTCAATTTTGTAGGTTTCCATATGCTTCTTGATAAAGCCTGCCGGGTTTTCGTGGTCAAACTGGGCAACCGAAATGTTGACCTCGATGTTTTCAATCCCGAGCCCCGTTAATTCCCCTGAAGCCCACAATTCACACACCTTCTGGAATACGCTCATCCCGAGCGGAATGATCTGGCCGTTTTCTTCGGCAACCGGTATGAAATCACCCGGCGGCACCATGGATCCGTCCTCCCTTTTGATCCGCACAAGCGCCTCAGCGGAGGTAAACCTCCCTTCCTTCACATTATAGATGGGCTGATAATACACCTCTACCCTGTCGTCCCGGAGCGCATTTTCAATGAGATTATAGATCTCACTTCTGTTGCGCATTTTTTCGATCAGTTGCTTGTTGCAGACAAGCATACTGTCTGCGGAATCCTCGTAACAGTGGATGAAACTAAACACCTCATCGGGTCCCGACAGCATATTGCTGTCCGGGAAATAGATAAATTTTGCTTCGACGGGAATATCTGTGACGCCGTCCGCCTGCGCCTTGATGTCCATCAGTTTTTCATGTGCTCTTTCCGGCGAATCGTAGACCAGGCAGAACATATCATCACCGATCCGGAATACCGGCTCCTTTCCCAGCTTCAGAAAGGCTCTCGCGGAGCGGTTCACGGCATTTTTCATAATATCCAGTCCCGCAGTGGGAACCAGATATTTGATCCTGGCGGTAAAAAATGAAAAGGATTTCCTGTACGTATATCTGTCCTGCAGATACAGGGACAGCGCATTCTGCGTAAACAGTCCCGTGGCACGGTCTATATGCTCATTCGGGTTCTCCAGCTGGGAATAAAGCACCACCATACCAAGCGCAGCCGCAAACCCCACAAGCAGCGTCTGCTTGGAAAAGAACTGAATAATGGCAGCAATGAGCCACAAGCCCTGCCAGGTAAACAGCGCTATGAGTCTCCTGTGGGGGATATCCCTCTTATGCCTGATCGAGAGAAACAGGGTAGCACAAATGTAGAATACAGCCAGCGCATATGTGCATAAGGCGGCAGGGCCGTATGAATAAACAATCCTGCCGTCCATGTAATAATTCAGAGGCAAAAAGACAATCAGAAGCTCACCGACAGCATACAGGAAAATGGCAAGCGTCCTGATCAGCCTGTTTTTAAACTGAACGGCGATATCCAGACAGGCATACAGGAAGCCGCAGTAACCCTGTGTCACAAGCAGCATAATATAAAACTTGCAAACGCCCCTCGTGATTAACGGAGAAAAGCCATGGTAAACAGCCATATGGATGCATACGATCGAAGCGATATCAAATATGAGACAAACGATGCACACACCAAAGGCTGCGACGAACAGAAGTCTGTTCTTCACATTCAGCTTTCTGTCACGCTCGATCAGCACCCCGAATATAATGAGCATGACCAGTCCACAGATCTGCAGTTCAATATTCATTCATCCGTCTCCCTCACATCCTACTCTACTACGTATCGGCTTATCATGCAACAAAACTCCGTTTGAAAAAGGCTTTCCGTGCATTTTGGCAGCGCACCCACAGGACTGGTCAAACAGGCTGCGGGGTTGTATAATCAAATCCGTATACGTTTGATTGCACCCCATCAGGAGGCAAGCTCATGGAAGCCATCTTTCTTGCCATCACGGCTCTCATTCTCTGGCAGCTCTATAAGAAGGGCCTGCTGACGCGTTTTCTTAACAAATCCATTACCCCAAGGGAAAGTGCCCCCAGGGAGAATCTGAAACAGGAACGGATCGCCTCCGACGGCCATATCATTCCTGCCAGAGACGATATCTCCTGTGCCCGCTTCGGTCATCGTCACGAAAAGAGCAGAGATCCCGAATTTCCGGAGGAGCCGTTCATTGTCCACGATGAACCGACGGAGGGCTATATCAACCTGAACGGCAAAACCCTCAAGCGCTCAGAGGCGGATGAATATATGAGAAAGCACGGCTGACCGACGCATCAGGAAAAAACAAATACATTCCACGAGAGCGGTTCCACACGGATCTGAAGGATCCCGTCGGCAAAGGTGCAGGCCGTGATCTCCTGCGGCGCAATGAGGCGGTCATTGCCATATGAATTCTTCGCATCCGGATCATCGGACCGCATGGTGTATGCGGCGAGTGGCCGGCAGTCTGCAAATCCCTTCAGATCGATCTGCAGGGGATAGGCCGTTTCCTCATTCCGGTTGATGACAAAAACGGTCACCCGGCCGTTTTCCCGGTCCCATGCAGCCGCAGCATCGATAAACGGAACCCCTTCCTTTCCCGGATACTGGGATGTGTCATCAATCGCATATCCTGCCATATCATAGGTTTCGCATTCCACTCCTGTCCGGAGAGAAACGCCCCTCGCATACTGCATCAGCTGGGTAAACACATAGTGCGATGCCGATTTCCAGACGTGGTCATGATCCGCCGAAGCGAGCGCATCCAGTCCGCCGGTCATGCACCCGATCTTTACCCTGTCGGCGTGCCGCAAAAATGCCAGCTGTATGGATGCCATCGAAAGGGCATGAATCATATCGCCGCCAGGGAAGGTGTGCTCCGGCATGTTGTCGGGATCATGCAGCACATACTGTCTCTCAGGATCAAACCGGTAATGAACCCGCGCCATGTTATATCTGCCAAGACCCGGATGAAGCGGCTCGTTCGGCCTCATCCACGCGCCGTACTCATCAAAGGACAGCATCATCTTTTTCGGCGAGCGGTGTTTGGCTGCCACATAGTCCATCATGGCGACCTCTGTGTTGATAAAGTCCTCGTAATAAAGCGACCCGCCCAGCAACGCTCTGACATCGCCGGGAGGCGCTCCGTGATAGTGGTGTACGGACACATAATCCACCACGTCGTAGCACACATCCAGCACAGCCTCGTCCCAGGCCGGGAAGCCCTCCATGAAGGAGGCGGAGGATCCGCACACGCCGGTTTCTATGGACTCGTCAATCCATTTGATGGCTTTGGCCGTCTCCAGCACCTTACTGCCGTACCCTTGCGGGTCGCTCGAAAAGGACCCCAGCTGCCAGGGACCGTCCATCTCATTTCCCAGATACCACATCTTTACGCCATAGGGCTCCTCGTGACCGTTTTTTCTCCTGAGATCAGACCAGTAGGTGCCGCTCCGGTGATTGGTGTACTCCACCAGATCCATGGCGTCCTGAATCGTACCGGTTCCCATATTGACAGTAACAAGCGGTCTGGTTCCCACCTTTTGGGCCCATTGCAGATATTCATCGTACCCCACTTCATTCGTGATCACCTGATGCCACGAAGGATCCAGATGAACCCTTCTCTCCTTCAGAGGACCGATGGAATCTTTCCACTGCCAGGAGGAGACGAAATTGCCGCCCGGCATCCGAACCGCCGGAAGGCCTGTTTCTCTCAGCGCATCAATGAAATCCCTTCGGAAGCCCTGGTCATCCGCCGTCGGATGCTTCGGATTATACATGGTTCCGTTTACCATGGTTCCGATGGGCTCCAGAAAAGCAGAGAAGAGCCTTTCGGAGATTTCCCCTGTCTGAAAAGCTGGATGTATGGTGATTTTTGCCTCCTTCGCCATGTCGATCTCCTTTCTATCCCTTTCAATCAACCCCCGTTTCATCTGTTTCAGTTTCGCTGCCTGCGGCAGGTAATCTGACTCACGCTCAATCTGTGCTCCCCGCATCCTCTGCCTCAAACCAGGCGTCAAAAATCCGTTTTGCCATGGGAACAGCGTACTCCCCGCCGCCGCCTGCCTGCTCCATAATGACCGTCACAGCGATCTCCGGATCCGTAACCGGAGCAAAGCCGGTAAACCAGGCATGACTCTCCGTCTTCTGACTGGAATCAAATTCCGCCGATCCGGTCTTGCCCGCCGCCTGATAGGGCGCATCCTCGAGACGTTTGGCCGTGCCGCCGTTCACCACCAGTTCCATCATTTCCGTGAGAACCGCTGCCTCCTCCCTGCTCATCACGCGACCGATCTCCTCCCCCGGCTTCTCTGAAACCAGGTTCTTTCCGTCCGCACTGTCCACCGACTTCACCAGATAAGGTTTAATCATTACACCGCCGTTTGCAACCGCCTGCGTGATCATATTCAGATGAAGAGGGGAAATCGCCGTCGCGCCCTGGCCGATCGAAAGCTGCATCACATCCCCTGCGGCGGTGCTGTCGGTAAGCTCTGCGCGGCTCTTGTTATAGGGAAAATCCAGCGGGAGCTCCTCATTGAATAGCAGACGCTTCAATGTCTCCGCAAAGGCTTTCCGGTCGCACATCACACCGATATTGGCAAAGGAGGAGTTGCAGGATTTCTGAAAGGAGGTGTAGAAATCAAGACTCCCGTGGTTGACTCCGTGGAAGCAGTGGATGGTTTCCCCGTCGTTGGTGTAGGAGCCGTTGCACTGAAAACGATAATTTTTAACCTGATCCCTGTTTTCCCGGATGTATTCAAGCGCCGTAACCATCTTAAATGTGGAGCCCGGCGGATAGAGTCCCTGCGACACGCGGTTGAGCAGCTTTGAATCCTCTGTGTTCAGACGAATGGTATCCCAGATCTCATCAATCTCATTCGGATCAAAATCCGGCTTCGAAACCATCGCAAGAATCTCCCCTGTTCTCACATCCGTCACCACAATGGCGCCGCGCCAGGCGCTTAATGCCCGGCAGGCCACCTCCTGCAGCGGAACGGATAGCGTAGCGGTCACGTTATTACCCGGATTCTTCGTCTCTCCGGCATCAGACAGGCGTGCCTTCTCCGCCAGCGAAATGTCGGAACGGATGAGGTAATAGTTTTCCTGGGCCTCGATCCCCGACTTTCCCTTTGTAGCAAAGCCCACCGCCTGGGCGAAGGTGCTGCCGTACGGATAGACTCTCTGTTCCCTGCCGTTCTCATCGACCGAGCTCATTGCCAGAACCTCCCCGTCACGCGCATAAATGGTTCCGCGGCTGTTCTGCTCCAGCAGGATCTTCTGCCTGCTGTTGAAGCTGTTGCTCATCATCACCTGCCTGTTGGTGTAGGCATAGCGGCAGAGGTAAATGCTCATCACAAAAAAGAGGAAGATGAAGATCCCTTCCGTCACATGGATCGGTGTGAAAAGATAGCGGCTGCGGGTCTTTGGATGCGCCGTCTCCTCCGACGCGCTTACGCCCTCCTGCGCACACTCCTCCTTCTCCGTCCTGCTTTTTCGCTCTGTCAGCCTTTCCACCGCCTCGCGGTGTTCCTCGGCACGGATCAGCACAATCCCCTGCAGGATACCGAACATGAGGATGGTCGAGAGCACAGATGATCCGCCGTAGCTCACCAGCGGAAGCGTCACGCCGGTGAGCGGAATAAACTTTGTCCCTCCGCCCACCGTGAGGAATACCTGAAAAATGTAGATGATACCGAAGCCCGCGCTCAGCAGTCTGTAGAACGGATGTCGAAGTCTCTCCGAAATCCAGAGAATCATCAGAAAGGTGGACAGGCAGACCATCAGCATGGAAACGGCAAAAACAATCCCCAGTTCCTCGGCGATGGCGGAAAAGATAAAATCCTGCTCCGCAAAGGGAATGGAGGACGGCTTTCCTCCGTAGAGTCCCAGTCCGAACGGGCCGCCCACGCTGATGCCGAACAGGGACTGCGCCACCTGATAGCCGGCACCCTCGATGGCGCTCCAGGGATCCTGCCAGGCGGCGACCCTTGTCCGCACATGGGCAAACAGACGGTAGGCCGTGACACAGGCACCGGCTCCCATGAAAAGTCCCGCGAACAGATATCCCGCCCGATCCCTCGCAATGTAGAGCATCAGGAAAAATGCGACAAAATAGATCAGTCCGGCGCCGAGGTCCCTGGAGAGCACGAGGATCAGCACATGTACGGCCGCAATGATCCCCGTCAGAAAAATCTGTGTGAGATGCTCCGCCTTAGCAAGCGACGCCGCAAGAAAGAATACAAACAGAACCTTGATGAATTCCGACGGCTGAAAGGTCAGACCGAAGAGGGAGTAATTCAGATTGGATCCGTTCACCGCGCGTCCGAGAATCAGGACAACCATGAGCGCTCCGATGCCGACGGCGGCATAAACCCAGGTCAGATCAGCCAGGATTTGCAGTCTGTACACCACCGTGGGCAGGATCAGCGCCACCAGGAGGGAGGCCACCGCGATGATGAACTGCCGGATCGCCTGATTGCCGGACAGTCTCGTGAGAATTGCCATGCTGATCATCAGCAGCAGACACATGTTGTTGACAATCAGGCGGTTGGCGTCCGGATAGATCAGGCGATACATCATGATCGTGGAAAAAACCACCACCGCCTGGAAGGCAAAGAAAAAAAGATACCGCAGATCCTGTGTTTTCAGCGTCATCTGCATGAACAGAAGCGCCTGCACGCCGATCATCAGAACGATCTGTGCCGCGTAAAAGCCGCTCCGCTTTCTCTCCGTGCGATACAGAAACACAAGAAAAGAAAGCACCGCATAGATCAGCATGAACAGTGCCACACCCACTCTTGCAATTTCCGACAGATAAACCCGCATCTTCCGCTCTTTACCGCCCGTTCACGGTTTCCTTAAGGTTACTCCACGCCGTCTTTAAAGCGCCCGGCCGTCGTCTCCCCGGGATACCTCCCGGCCAGCACGGCCGCCGCTTCCTCCGATGACTCCACGGTCAGATCGATCCTGAACCTGCCGACCGCCAGACGCTCTGCCTCCTTACGATATCTGTGCAGCGACGTGGGCACCGCATTCCGGATTACATTATAGCAGGCTCTGCAATCCGTTGTCACCGTAAGAAGCTTTCCCTTTCTGTCACGAAGCACCTCCGTGTGCCGCACTTCCCTCTCCGTTCCCCGGCAGACTCCCGCGGTCTTTCTGACACAGCCGGCGCTCACCATCATCGGCACTCTGCCGTAAACAACCAGCGCCGCATGACGCTGCGGATTCTCTCCGTCGGATAAGGCAGCCTCGCGCAGCAATTCCTCCATTTCGTGCCAGTCAAGCTCCGGGGACAGCGTCCACTCATCAAAGAGAGCGCTTGCTTCCGCCAGTGCAGCCGCATTCCAGATCGGCACGGTATAATCCGCCTCCAGCGTCCCGGGATACCCTGCATCCCTGAGATAGGCCAGCTCCTCCAGATTGCGCGCGAGAGCCCCTCTGACCGGGAGGCCGCTTTCTCTTTCCAACAGAAGCACCTCTGTGATATCCGAAAGTCCCTGTTTGCCCTGTTCCTCACGCAGAACATACGGCAGTGCCGCGAAAAGCTCCGTTTTTTCCACCCGGGAAAGCCTGGGAAGCTCCTGATTCCAGCCCTCAGAATTCCTTCCCGCACCGGAAAGAAAAGCAGACAGCGGAAGATAAAGCCTCTCCGGCATTTTCCCGGCATCGAGAACCGCTTCCAGCTGCCCCGGTGTCTCTACACTGACACACACACGCGCGCTCATCTTTTCCGCTCCCATTGGGAAAGGATCAGAGAAGCCAACTCTTCGCACGCTCTTCGTCTTAACGCATTGAGTTCGGAGGAAGGGATAAAAACACCCTCTCCCGCCTCTATCTCCATCCTGACCGGCGAAAAATCACTCCCGCCGAAGCGGTTCAACTGGGTGCGAAGGGTTTCCTCCGTCGCAGCGTGTCTGGATGCGCGCTGTACCGGCTCTCCCATGACCGTCACAGAGGGCGCCGCTTCTCCCCCATGCCTTCCGGCTGCTTTCAGCGTAAGCTGCAGGGGTTCCCCCTCCACTGCCCTGAGAAGAACCTCCGCCTCCACACCGAATTCCCGTGTCGGCATCTTTTTCTTTACCTCTTCAATCACCGCCCCATCACTTCCGATATAGCCCGGTGCAGCACCGGTGAGCATTTCATCTCCGTTATGTCTGAAAAAATAGCCCTCACAGAGATCCGTGCGGAGATAAAGCCCTTTCAGCAGTGCAAGATCCCGTTCGGAAATCCGGTAGTCCCTATCCTTCCTGTCGCAGATCGCATCCACCGCTCGTCGGTATACACCGGTCACCCCCGCGGTGTAGACCGGATCCTTCATCCTCCCCTCGATCTTCAGGGAATCGATCACCCCGTCTTCAAGCCCCTGCGGAACAAGAAGCTTCCGCAGCACCGGCAGCGTACACATGTCCCGAAGACTTAAGGGATAGCAGATCCTGTCCTTCCCGGTCTTCTCTTCAGGCGATCGCGGACTGCTGACGGCATCTGTTCCGGGACGGTCCCGCACAATGGTATACGGAAGCCTGCAGGCGCCGGCGCAGCGTCCCCGGTTTCCGCTTCTGCCGCCCAGCATGGCAGAAAAAAGGCACATACCCGAATAGGAGTAGCACATCGCGCCATGAATAAAGGCTTCGATCTCAATCCCGCCGTCTCCGTCATCCGTCTCCTTTTTGATGTGGATCAGTTCTTCCAGAGACAGCTCTCTGGCGGGGACCACCCGCATGACCCCCCTGTGCTTCAGATATTTCGCCCCGTATGCGCCGGTGACGGCCATCTGCGTGCTTGCGTGGATGCGGATACGCGGAAAGGTGCTGCGCACCAGGGCAAGCACACCCTGATCCTGCACAATGATTCCGTCAAGTCCCGCTTCATCAAGCGGCTGCAGATACGCCTCCAGCTCCGGATATTCCCGTTCCTTGATCAGGGTGTTAAGCGTGAGATAAATTCGTCGTCCGTGCAGATGGGCAAACCGCAGCCCGCGGATCAGTTCCTGCGTGGTAAAATTAGGCGCATAAGCGCGGGCACCGAAGCGCTCTCCGCCCAGATAGACGGCATCCGCCCCGGCCGCCACTGCGCCGAGAAGTCCCTCATATTCTCCCGCGGGAGCCAGCAATTCCGGTTTTTTCATTTTTCTGCCCGGTCCGTAACGGAAAGGGCCGCCCGCAGGCGGCCCCGATTCTCACTTTTTATCATGATTTTTTTGCAGAGCCTCCAGAAGCAGCAGCTTTTTATTGGCCTCCTCCAGCTCTGATTTCAGGGAATCCGTCTTTTTTTCCGTATTCTCCTGCTTGATCTGCGCCGCGATCAGCTCATGCTTCAGATCGTAGAGCTCCTTGTCCTTTTCATCCAGCTGCTCCTGAAGCTCGTCGATCTGCTTCTTTGCCTTGAAATAATCATCGCTGATATTGAGCTGCACGAGGATGGACTGCATATCGATGGGCTGATGTCTGAATCCCTCCGTCTGACTGCACTCAGCCAGCTTGCTGTTCAGATAGGAGGCCACCCTCTGCAGATACTCTTCGCTTTCAAAGCCGCTCAGCGTAATGACCCGCCCGCCGATGATGACCTCGGTATCAGTTTTTGCCGCCATGTTGTCTCCTCCTCTGGACTGTTGTTCGTTACAGTTATTGTACCTTATCCATGAAGCCAAATGCAATACCAAGATGGCGATAGGCTTCCTCGGTTGCCACCCGTCCGCGGGGGGTACGGTTGATCAGCCCGTTCTTGATCAGATAGGGCTCATAGACATCCTCGATGGTGCCGGCATCCTCCCCAATGGCTGCCGCAATGGTATCCAGACCCACCGGCCCGCCGGAAAACTTTTCAATCATGGTGTTCAGAAGATTCCTGTCCGTGTGATCCAGTCCCAGCTTGTCGACATCCATGAGATCGAGCGCCGTCACAGCGACCTCCTTCGTGATCACACCGTCATACCTCACCTCGGCGAAGTCGCGGACACGCTTCAGAATCCGGTTGGCGATACGGGGTGTTCCTCTGCTTCTTCTGGCCATCTCCTCCGCACCGTCCTTCTCTACGCGCACCCTGAGCACACCTGCCGATTGCAGAATGATGGCGCGAAGCTCGTCCACATCGTAGAATTCCATACGGTGCAGCATCCCGAAGCGGTCCCTGAGCGGTGCGGAGAGCATACCGGCCCGTGTGGTCGCGCCGATCAGGGTAAAATGCGGCAGATCCAGCCGAATGGAACGGGCGGTCGGCCCCTTGCCGATCATGATATCGATGCAGAAATCCTCCATTGCCGGATACAGCACCTCCTCCACCTGACGGTTCAAACGATGGATCTCATCGATGAACAGCACGTCCCCCTCCTGGAGATTGTTAAGAATGGCCGCCATCTCTCCCGGCTTTTCAATCGCGGGCCCGCTGGTGATTTTGATATGGACCCCCATTTCCGCCGCAATGATCCCGGCCAGGGTCGTTTTGCCCAGTCCGGGCGGACCATAGAACAACAGGTGATCCAGTGCCTCTCCCCGCTGCTTTGCGGCGGCAATGTAGATATTCAGACTCTCCTTGATCTTTTTCTGTCCGATGTAATCGCTTAATCGTTTTGGCCTTAACGAATTTTCGATTTTGTTATCCTCCGGTATCTGGTCGGCCTCCAGTGTGCCGCCTGTCCGGATGGTTCTTTTCTCCGCCATGTCACATCAACTCCTTCAGCGCCGCCTTCAGAATCAACTCCGTATCCGCGTTTTCCGTTTTCCCCATTGCAGCGCGGACCGCACGCATGGCCTCCTGTCCGCCATAGCCCAGTGCAACCAGTGCTTCCATCGCTTCCTTTCCGGGATCGTCTGCCGCCATCTGCGGCACAGCCTCACTCTGCGTGGCCATATGGGATGTCAGTTCCTCATCGGAAAACTTATCCTTCAATTCCAGAATAATCCGCTCCGCGATCTTCTTGCCGACCCCCGGTGCAGCGGTGATGGATTTTGTGTCACCGGTCAGAATGGCAAACCGAAGCTCGTCAGGCGTCATGACCGACAATATGGACTGCCCGCCTTTGGGTCCCAGACCGCTCACGGTAATCAACCGTCTGAAAATCTGCAGATCATCACGCGACAGGAAGCCATAGAGACGCTGCACATCCTGTGCGACCTGAAAATACGTGTAGAGCTTGATCTGCTCGCCGGTTGAGGGAAGCCTCGCGATGGTGTCCCCTGACACCGTCACCTCAAATCCGATGCCCCCCACATCAACGATCACCGCATCCTCCGTGATCTGTTCCAGAATGCCTGATACGAATGAAATCATTCTCTCCTCCGATCAATCTCAACTCTCTGTCAATACAAACGCGCGGATCGCCGGCAGCGCCGCCCCCGCGGTCACACCGATCACAAAGCCGGTTACCGCCCCTGCAGCCACGAGTACGGGTGCATAATACCAGATGCCTGATGTGCGCACCACAAAGGCTGCGACGACCAGCTGTCCCAGATTATGTGCGACCCCGCCTCCGATGCTGACCCCGGGAATGCCGAACCGGCCGGATTTCATCAACAGCAGCATGACGACGTAGCTCACCGCGGCTCCTGCGATGCTGAACAGGATGCCGTACAGGGAACCGAACAGAAATCCTGACAGAAGGATGCGAAGCACGTTGACGGCAAGCGCACCCACCGGGTCTCCCAGACCAAGCAGCACCACCACTGCCAGGTTCGGCAGTCCCGGCTTCATCCCGGGAACTCCGAAAAACGCGGGGATAAGGGACTCTGCATAGGACAGAATGAGCGCCAGCGTCGTGCTCACGCCCATAAATGCCACCCGTTTTCCCCTACTGCGCAACGGCATCCACCCCGCTCTCTTCTCCTCCCTCAATCCGGATCACCAGCCGGTGCGGAAGACAGACAATTGTTTCGCCGTCCCTGCGGATCCGTCCCCGCCGGACACAGATTTCATCCGGGCAGTCCGCCTCACGGACAAAACAGGCTCCGTTTTCAATGACCACCGTATTTTTTCCGCCGTCCGGCGATTCCACAACAAACGTTGCGTTCCTGTCAAGGGCATATCTGCCGATTTCTGTCTGATCCTGCGTCACCACCACCATCTGTCCGTCCGGCGCCTGCATCATAAGGAGACGGACACCTGCGATCATCGCACTGCACAGCAGCACGCCAGATAACAACAGGAGATCATTTTTCCGGATCAGCTGCTTTCCCATCACCAGCCGCAGTTGTCACAAAACCGGAGACCGCATCATAACTCCATCTCCTGCAGCTCGCGAAGAAGCAGCCAGGTGTTGCGATACTGGGTTTTCCGTCCCTCTGAGAGAATGGAAAGCAGTCCCTGTCTGACTTCGGGTTCCTTCAAAAGAGTCCGGAAGCGGGGATCGTATCGCGTGCCGCTTCCCTCCGCCAGCTCCTGCTCAAACATCTCGAAGCTCTTGCCGCGGCTGTAGCTGCGCCCGATGATATCCGTTGCGGCATCCATGCAGTCCGCCACGGTGATGATATGAATAATGGGCTTCAGCGGACTCTTTCCCGTGTCAAAGTCCTCCGGATATCCCTCGGAATTGTCGTACCAACGGTGATGTCCAAGAATCACGTCCACATAAGCACGGGTGGATTCGTGGCCCCCGGCAAGATCCGCTCCCAGCGCAGGATGCTGGCGGATGATGTCAAATTCAAAATCAAGGAGACGCCGCCCGTAGATGAAGATCGTGTCCAGGATGGAAATCTTGCCGAAATCATGGCATACGGCAGCGTGCCAGGTGAATTTCTCGATTTCCGTCGCCTTTTCCCTGACCTCCTCAGGCGTCCTGCAGCCGCAAACCCCCACGAAACGGTCAGGCTCCCGCTCAATCAGTCTTGCGCAGAGGAAACGGGAGATGGTTGCCACCATCATCGAATGCACGTAGGTCGGCGGATGGAATGCCGCCATGGTGGATAGACACATCTCCTCAAAGGTGATTCCTCCGGGGATCTCACGAAACTCTCTGATCAGGCTGATATAGGAATCCAGCATCGTGGACATCAGGCCAAGCTTCGGCATGCGGAAAGCATAGGAAACAGCCAGGCGATAATAGGCGTCGATGCGTTTTCTGTCCAGCTCGGAAGGCTCCTCTCCGGAAAGGGAACGGATGTAATAAAGCGGGCCGTCCAGATGGGCGCACTGCCCCGCCGTGCTGTAACCGCTGGATGCGCCATCCCGGATCAGCCGGGCCATCTCCTCCCTGAAATCGCTGCCGGAGAGCTGACCTGCCATAAAACGGATATAAAGGACGGCGCAATGAACCTCCAGCCAGTCACGAAACTGTCCGTAGTAAGCAGGGTCCGATTTCCAGAGATCCTCCCAGGCGACAGCATACCGGGCCACCTGTTCCCGTGTGTCCGCATCGGCACCCCTGAGATCCGTTCGGTTGAAATATTCGTAGATACGGAATAAATGATAGTTCCATGGATAATCCGGCATCGCATCCCGATAAAAAGGATCCTCGGAGATCTCAAGTGCACGGATCAGGAACGCCGTCCGCTCCGCACAGATTTCCCGCGGCAGCACCGTCTGCTGCTCATATATCGCGACACCGTATCTGGCATTGACCATGACGATCTGCCGGCATCTGCCGTCCAGTGAAAGAAAGCGATCCCTGTCCAGCCAGGCAAGGAGTCGGTCAAGAGCATTTCGGGCGCGTTCTCTGAAATGAGCGCTGATTTCAGGCGCTACGGTTATCCGTTCTGTCAGATTCAGCAGAAGATAGTTGTTCTCATATTCCTTGTCAAGCTGCTCGATGATATAGCATGGGTCCTGCTTGGATTCCGCATCCAGTGTCAGACGCTCCGAGAGAAGCACCGCGATGGGCAGATCAATGAGTTCTGTTTCCTTTGCATCAATCAGCAGCTCGTTGAGCTGGCGGATCGCTGCTACGGTATCTTCAGGCAGAAGCTCGCCGGAGTGCAGAAGGGGTTCGATGGTCGCCTCGATGAAGGCGCGGTTTTCTCCGGCAAGCTCACCGATATGGCGGAAATTATCGATCAGGATGGCGCTGTACGCATCCGCAGTGGTTGTTTCGTCCAACTGCGGAGAGGACAGAAGCCGGATTTTTGTCATCCGCTCGACGTAGCCGGCAAATTCCTGTTCCAAAGACATGTCATTGTCTCCTGTGATAGTGGTGTTACGGGCAAAGGCTTTTCCCTCACCGATTGCAAAAGGAACCGAATCTGATTATAACCCAAGGAAGCCGGGAGCACAACAAGCATTCACCGTCTGTTTGCTTTGCCCGTTTACTTTGTCGGTTATTCTGTACAAAGAAGTCCGTTCTATGGTATGATGGAAATGATATCTCGGTGGCTCTATATGAGGGAGTTTGTGATGGGGGATACTAGACCGGCCGGTGATGATCTGCGAAAACATGTAATTGAAAATATCGACCGCGCAATCGCGGAAGACTGGATTCAGGTGTACTATCAGCCAGTCATGCGCACGCTCACAAAAGAAATCTGCGGCATGGAGGCACTTGCCCGTTGGGTGGATCCGGATTTCGGCATGCTCTCCCCCGCTGATTTCATCGTCACGCTGGAGGAGGAGCGCCTCATTCACAAGCTGGACATCTGCATCATTCAAAAGCTCTGCGCAGCCTATGCCGAAGCCATGTCCGTGGACGAATCCCCGGTTTCCGTCTCATTTAACCTCTCCCGCCTCGATTTCGAGCTCTGCGATATCCACGAAATCATCGAGGAGGCCGTCGTGAAGAACCGGATCCCCCGAGCCGCACTCCGCATCGAAATCACGGAGAGCACGATGGAGCATGAGGAGACGCATATGCAGGATGTGATCGACCGTTTCTGGGATCGCGGACTGCGCGTGTGGATGGATGATTTCGGCAGCGGCTACTCCTCCCTGAACGTCCTGAAGGATTATCACTTTGACACCCTCAAGATCGATATGATCTTCTTAAACAATTTCAATGACCGCTCCCGGGAGATCGTCAAATCTGTAGTCGATATGTCCAAGCGGATCGGCGTCCACACCCTGGCGGAGGGCGTTGAGACCGTCGAGCAGCTGGATTTTCTGCGCAGCATCGGCTGTGAAAAGGCACAGGGCTATCTGATCGGAAAGCCCGCTCCTTACGGGGAATGCCTTAAGCAGCTTAAGGAAAAGGGCTATCCGCTGGAGGCGCCGGCCAAGCGGCAGTATTATCACGATATCGGAAGAGTGAATGTGCTGAGCGCCACGCCTTTTCAGACTGTGGCCGACAACGAAACCGGACCGGTCTATCAGGAGGGGCAGATCCCCCTCTCACTGATTGAATATACCGACGACGGAAAGCTGATCTATCTCTTTGCCAACGAAAGCTACCGGAACACGCTGCAGCATCTCGGCATCCGTTCCACCAGGGAAATCGAACAGGAATTCACAAATGCTGACTCCAGTCTTCATCATAAGTTTCTGAATATGATCCTGAACGCAAAACAGACCAGAGAGATTCAATCCATCGATTTTATCAGGGATTCCAAGCACTGCATCGCCCAGGTGCACTGGGTCGCGGGTTATGCCTACGGCGATGCCTATCTGTGCGTCCTGCAGAATCTGTCAGAGGATGCCGTTCTCATAAAGAACTCCCTTCTGGAGGATCACATCCGTAACCTCCGTGCCATTTATGATCGGATCGAGCTCGTGGATATGAACACCGGTTTCTCCAGCAACCTTTTCTCCAGCGAGCAGACAAAACGGGAATACAACCGGCTTCCGGCACAGGAGGAGCTTCTTTTCTACGCCGATGAGGAAATCTATCCAGAGGATCGGGAACAATTCCGCAGGTTTGCCGATCTGCACACGATCGAGAGCCGCATGAAGGACAGCCTGACCGGTTATCTTTCAAAGCCCTTCCGCACCCGGATGGTCGGCGGCTCCTACGCATGGACGCTGTACATCTGGCTTTTTGCGGGAGATCCGTCCGAGCGCAGACTCTTGAGCTGCTACCGCCGGCTCAGTCAGGACGAACTGGAATTCATGCACGGCAGAGCACGACTGGCTCCGCTTTCCTCTCCCGACTCCACGGATCAGCTGTTCACGCCGGCGCTCCTGTGGCAGAACTTTACCTTTTATTCTGACACCTGCTTCTTCTGGAAGGACAAAAAACGCCGATTCGTCGGCGTGAATCAGAAGTTTCTCGAATATTTCGGTCTGCCGAATGCGGACAGTCTCATCGGCAAAACCGACGAGGAACTTGGCTGGCATGTGGATCCCGAACCGTACAGACTGGATGAGGAGCGCGTGCTCACCATGGGTGAGCAAACCTTTCTGATCCCCGGCACATGCATCTGCCGCGGCACGATGCGCAACATCATGGCCAGCAAAATGCCAATCTACCGGGATGGAGAGATCATCGGTCTGATGGGATATTTTCTGGATCTTACGGACGCATCCAACGGCGGCGTACAGATGGATCGTATCTCCCGTCTGGATCCGGTAACGGGATCCTTAAGTCTCCTGGGGCTTGTAGATGCCGTTCTGCATTTCCAGGACAGCTACGTGTTCCGGGGCAGGGATTTCGCCATGATCCTGTTTGATATCCATCATTTCCACCTGTTCAGGCAGAATTACGGCACGGAATGGTGCAATCATCTGCTTGCCGAGATTTCCCGGCGCATCCGGCACGTGGTGGACCGCGAGGGCGTGACCGGTCGTCTGAACGGGGATCATTTTCTGGTGATCCGCCAGTTCCGGGCCATCGATGAGATTCACAACCTGATCAGCCGGGTGACAGAGGAGATTGACGGGCTGCGTGAAGTGGACGGCGTCCCCTGCACGATTTATCTGTTCAGCAGTCACTCGGTTTACACGGAGACGAAGAATCTTCAGCAGATGCTGCTGGATGCGGAGGAGCGGCTGCACAGGCACCCGAAAAAGCCGAAGTGACAATCAGCCTTCTTCGGCCGCGTCGATCGCCAGCTTTACGGCTCCCATAATCCCCTGATCGTCGTGGAGGGATGCGGGGACAATATAGTGCTCCATGTCGGTCAGCTCTCTGGTTTTCAGATAGCCTGCAATCTCTTTTTCTACACGTTCCCGGATCATCGGAAACAGCTGCAGCTGGTGCATCACACCGCCCCCGAGTATGAACCGCTGCGGACTTAAGATCATCGTCAGGGATGTGATTGCCTGCGCGATATAGGCAGCTTCCAGTTCCCACACTTCCGGTCTCTCTGCCAGTTCTCTGCCCGGCTTTCCCCATCGTTCTTCAATCGCCGGTCCGGATGCCAGCCCCTCAAAGCAGGTTCCGTGATACGGACATTTTCCTGCGTACCTGTCGCCGGGCTGAACCTGCAGCCGCATATGCCCGGCTTCCGGATGCAGCATCCCGTGTACAAGATGTCCGCCGGACAGGATACCTGCGCCGATCCCCGTGCCGATGGTGATGTAGACCACATCTGTCAGGTTTTTAGCCGCGCCGTAGGTCACTTCACCAAGAAGCGAGCCGTTGACATCCGTGTCAAAGCCGATCGGCAGCTGCAGTTTTTCCGCAAGCACACGGCCGATCGGGTACTGCCGCCAGGCGAGCTTTGGCGTGTCAAGTATGGTACCAAAGGCGGGTGAGTCGCGATGCACGTCAATAGGGCCGAAGCATCCGATGCCCAACGCCTCGATCTTCCGGTTCCGGAAATAATCGATGATGGACGGCATTGTCTCTTCCGGGGTCGTCGTAGGGATGCTCGTCTGCTCCATAATCTGTCCGGATGCGTCACCGATTGCGCATACCATTTTGGTGCCGCCGGCCTCCAGCGCTCCATATCGTTTTTCCACGTCTGCCCTCCTCCCTGACAGTCTTTGACTTAAACCGCTACGAGTGTAGCATGCGGATGGCTGGAACATGAAACGACGATCTTGTATTTCTCGTAGAGGTGTTTCCTTTCTTCGCTCGTTCCATTGATCGCAGTGGTATAGTCTTCGCTGTTCGGAGAAACCGTTCTCAGAAGTCTGGCCAGTCTATCCTCGCCGAGAGGTATGCCTTGTTCTAATCCTTGTTCCAGACCTTCTTTCCGGCCTTCCTCTTTTCCATCTTCACGGACCGCCCACTCCCAGCCTTCTTCATCAAATTCAGTCAACAGCATACGCTTCGCCTCCCTTCGCAGCTTCTGCAGATAATCTGCCAGATAGCCTTCCTCTATGCAGCGTTCTACTGCCATATCAACAGCCTGATCGTCGGAATAACCCAGTCTTTTATAATCACGAATATACTGAATCAGCGTTGCATACCCCTTCAGCTCCGGGCATTTTCCCATAAGTTCCCGGTTCCTTCCGGCATTGATGTTCAGCATGTGTGCTGTCCACTCATAGCCGTCCGTCGGGCGCGAAAATGCATCCGATAACCGCAGATCCATTTTCTCAGGGCATTCCCTTTCACCGTTATATAGTACATAGTACGCCGGTTCCGGGATTTTTACAATGGTTCTATCACGTATTATTGGCCCGCGAGGGGCGCGACAGCAATAGACAGCCTGGGGGCCTGCTGCGGGATACTGTTTACCTTTATCCCCATACACCGCCTTTTGTTCCGGTCCGGCCGGTGACATTTTCTTTTATGAACCGCATAACCTGCTCTTTGTTTTTAAGCGCAGTATCGGCGCCGACGGCTGTCGTACATATTGCGCCGCATGCGTTGGCAAAGACAAGTGCTTCTTCCGGACTGTAGCCGTCCAGCAGGCGGGAGATGAAACCTGCGACAAAGTTGTCGCCTGCACCCGTCGCATCGACCGCCTCTATATCACAGGCATCAAGTCTGATATTCCTGTCCCTGTTTTCAAAATAACATCCCCTGCTCCCGAGCTTGATGATGACATTTTTAACACCGTTATCCAAGAACACCCCTGCCATTCCGGAAGGGTCATTCTTTCCGGTGAAATACGCAGCCTCGTCCTCGTTGGGAGTTATATAATCTATATACGGCAGAGCCGTTTTTATATCGTCAAGCGTGAGGAAACTGAAATTGGGGAGCTTGGTGTCCGCTGCCGTTAACAGGCCTGCTCTCTTTGCGTCCTTTAATACGGCTGTTATGATATCGGGATCATCAAAGGGCGCCCTGAAGAGGGATCCCAGGATAACTGCCGAGAAACCTTTAATGACATCTGTGTATCTCTCCGGATGGAAATTATATCTGTGGGCGGTGTTGGTGATTGACTTTCTCGTCCCGTCGTCATTTACGAACATGGTAGTCACGGGTGTCGAATGATCATTTCCTCTTATGACCAGGTGAGTATCGACACCGTTTCTGTCGAGAGCCGATAAAACGGTATCTCCTGCGGCATCATTCCCCAGAGCGCACATGATCGCCGTTTTCTGACCCAGTTTTGAAGCCGCCATGGCCTCATTTACAGCTTCCCCGCCGACATTAAGCGATCCGGACGCCGCTCTGAAGCCTGTCGCAGAGACAGGCTCAGGATCAAAGCCTTTGATTATGGAATCCACCAGTGCCATTCCTATGCACAGGATGCCTTTGTTATCTGCCATATCTTTCCAACTCCTTGTAGATATCATTGGTGTCCTCTGCCGTTTCACCGCTTATATAATAACACTTGCCGTCAGCTGTCTCTATGCGGATATATGCCTTGCCGGCCGGGTTCATGAAGAACTTGCAGCCGCTCTTACCGTCGACCGTGAAATCACCCTTCAGCAGATTTCCCATACCCACACCGAATGTGCGGTAGATCTTGTGCTCACTGAGCTCATCATCCAGCTCGGCGCTTACTATATCATCAAGCACTATCACATACTCGTCCCTTAGCTGATGGCATATAAGCTTATCATCCTCCAGACGCAGGCTGACGGGTACCACATCGAGCATACCCAGCCATATGAGGAGCAGGGCCGTAGCTGCAAGTATCAGCACCATAAACACGGCCGATACCTTTCCCAGAGGATGTCCGTAATTCACGGTCGTTCCGATACCCGCTCGCTTTTCAACCATGGCACGGGTGTCTGTCGGATTGTAATATATGAGCCCCCCTATCCAGTATTCGTCATCATCGGATACCAGGGAGAGCTCCTTTATGTAACGCGCCTCTATCCTTGAGTTCCCGCGTACAAAAAGCGCCATATAGATCATCATGATGGCAATATAGATCCCGATGCTGAACATCAGCATCATCTCGGAACAGCCCATCATAAACAGGAGATAAACTGCAAAGATAAGGATCGTATTGAGCCAGAGAAATAAGACATTCAGATCCGCGAGATTTTTCTTTTTTGCGCGGTTGTAGTTCGCGTTGATATCACTGTCCGTGGAGATCACGGTATTCTTCATGTTGCCCATAAGATACGCGAAGAAGGTGATAAGCACGCCGGTGAGCCAGTAGGTTGTGACCATGATCGTCCCGAGAAAGCTTCCCTTCGCGGTCACCGTATCCATGTTTATCACACCCAAATCCACGAGCAGTGCAAAAACAACAACCGCAAGCCCCAGAAGATTTGGTACAAGCACTCTTCCGGGCTTCAGTGCGTGAACGCTCCCTGCGGCTTTCAGATCGGCAAAGCTTATACCTTTACCGGACGCGATCCCCAGCCGCCTTTTCACCGCCATCAGATCCCTGTGGCCCATGATAAAGGGGACTGTCTCGGCAAATATGGCAGCAAAGATAAATACGGTCCAGATAAACGTCTGCAGGATCATTCCGTGAAGGAAGAGCAAAATGACCGACAGCGCCGTACAGCCCTTTGTGATATACAGCGCACGCCTGCGGGCTGTCGTAACGATACGTTCCACTTCATCTGCCGCCGGAGCCGTCCTGAACTCCTCGCGGTTGTTCAACCCGAGGATCAGCTTACGGTTCTGCCATTTCGCCGGATACATATAAAAAACGATATCCAGAGAGCAGGCACAACACTGATAAACATGATGATACCGAAGATAATACCGAACATTTATCCCTCCCCGAAGCTCAGCTCACTTATCACCGTAGAGTTCTTCAACAAGCGTTATCAGTTCGCTCTTCGTTACGCCTGAGAGTCTTGCCTCCGAAACGATACGTTTCAGCCCCGTCCTGTTCTGCCCGCTGATGCCTTTCTGTTTATCGATCTCAATACGCACCCTGGCGCCGTTTTTACGGTTGGTCATGATATAGCCCTCCAGCTTCAGCTGCTGGTAGGCCTTGCTCACTGTCATGATATTGATGCCCAGCTCCAGAGCCAGCGCCCTCACTGTAGGGAGCTGCTCACCCGGCGAGAGGCTTCCATCGGATATCCCCATTACGATCTGATTCCTGATCTGCTGATAGATCGGAACATCCGACAGCTCATCGATACGTATGATCATACTCGGTCTTTGTTCCTTTCCCTTAAAGATATCGCAACCGCAAGCGCTGCCATGGGGATCATGGAGATGAGTCCCACAACATGGGGACCGAAGATCATGCGGTCCATGTATTCCTCCTTCAAAAGGTATGCGTATATGGTCCAGGCATTGACAGCTCCGTGGAAAAGAGCAGGCATCCATATAAGCCCTGTTTTTTCATAAACATGGTCGTGAAGGATGCCCATGAATACTGTGCAGCAGCAGAATGCTATGAGGCCAAGGACAGGAGCTCCGACATAGTTCAAGCCATACTCGTAGCCTGCCAGTATCATAATGGGCCAGTGCCACGCACCCCAGATGATACCGCCGATGACGCGGCCTTTTGTTTTGCCGAAATGCTCTTTCAGATAAGGATAGAGCGCTCCCCTCCAGCCGACCTCCTCTCCGATCGAGGTTATGATGCTCATAAAGGGCGCGTATGTCAGCGCCGCCACAGAGGTTGTGATCACATAGAGTTTAAGCGTCATGCCCTGACTCTCCATCATTGCAATCGTCTCCTCTCCCATGGAAGCCCTCAGAGTATTCAGCTCCCCATCGAACTGTCCGGGAAAGATCAGGAAATACAGCAGCGCGCCTGCAAGTGCCAGCAGTGCCGGGACCCAGAGCGAGAAGAATATCCAGCGCACCTTACCCTTCAGATGCGGCATCCAGCCCATACCCGCAAGAGGTATCCTCGCTGTAAGTACAGCCAGAAAAGGTATATACATACTGCCT
>JAIKYU010000110.1 GCA_024682835.1 Lachnospiraceae bacterium
GAGGAGATGAAGGGCTTTGCGCCGAAGGAGGGGTATCAGTTTTCTCGCTGGCTTGTGACGACTTCAAATGGTAATTTCTCTGTCGGTAAGGATAAGATAAACGGCAACGGGAACACGCTGGTTGAGATTCAGGGCAACACCACCATCACCTATGAGTGCGAGGCGATCGCCGGCTACACCCTCCGGTTTGACGGCGACGGGGGAACCGGAACCATGGCCTCCATCGAAGCGGCAAGCGGCAAGGAAATCACCCTGCCCGCGTGTGCCTTTACCCATCCGGACGGCAAGCGGTTCCTGGGATGGATTGTGACGGAGGATAAGGAAAACCCGGGACCAAGCCAGCTGAAAAAGCCCGGCGAGACCATCGTCAGCACGGTCAACATGCTGGCAAAGCCCAAGTGGTCCGCCAAATCCTATTGGAATATCACCGTCGCTCCCGGCGCAGGAACAGGGGATGCCTACACGGATGCGGTCGTCCGCGGCGAAGCGTACAAGACCCCCGGCTGTTTCTTTACCGCCCCGGCTGGACAGATTTTTGACAAATGGGAAATCGGACCCGGTGTCTACGCGGCGGCCGGCGAGCAGATTTCGATTGCCGGGGACATAACGATCACAGCGATCTGGAAGAAGTCGCAGGAGGAGCCGGAGGATCAGCCCGATCCGAAAACGCTCGAGGGCGACGTGGTGGTCAAAACCGGGGACACGTACGAGAAGTATTCTTCCCTGGCGGATGCCTTTGCGGCGATCACAAAGAAAAACAACAAAAGCGGTGAATACGAGATCTATGTCAATAAAGCGCTGGATGAAAAGACCTTCAAGCTGCCCGCAAAGGCAAAAAAGATCACTTTGACGACCCAGGGCGAGGGCAAAATCCGCACGCAGGTCCTCACTGTCAATGTCAAATGCGACCTGATTCTGAACGCGGACATGGCCTGCTCGAAGACAGGCAAGCGCATCGCCTTCAAGATGGCAAAGGATGCGAATCTGACAGTCAACAAGGGCTTTGACACCCTCGGAAAGCTCTCCGGCAACAAGGCCACGTCGAAGCTTACCGTCAACGATAACATCTCCGTTCCTTCCGTGATGAGCTTCCAGAGCGTGAGCATGGGGAATGCCGGGCTGGTGAGTATCGCCGACAAAGGAAGGCTCACCAATATCGTCACCTTCAACGGAAGGACCATCCTGGGGAAGGGCAGTGTGATGAATATCACGGAGGCCGGAAAAGCGGAACTGATGCTCACGCGTGACGCAAACGGTACGCTGCCGAAGCTGACGGTCGCCAAGGTGACGACAGAACTGTCGGTGGAAACAGACATCAACCTGGAGGCCGGTGAGACCGTCCTGAAGACGGGCAGGGAAGCACTTGACTGCGCAAAGATTACCTTCCCTGAAACGGGTCTGGCCGCATTCCGCTACAACCGGGAAATCCGGGCGGAGTATCCCGATGCGCTGACGATCGGGACGAAGGATTATCCGTCCCTTGAAAAGGCTTACGCCGATATGACTGATGGGTCGGTGGATTACATCATAAACCTGAACAGGGAACTGACTGTGAAGAAGCTCACGCTGCCTAAAAAGCTCAAATCGCTGACGGTGAACGGCAACGGACACACGATTCTGGCGGGTGCTGCCGTGTCGGTGAACCCGAGATATGCGCTGACGTTCCGGAATCTAAAGCTGACGGTGTTCAAGATGGGCAAGACATTTTATATCAAAGATGTCAAGCTTTTGCCGGTAAACATCAATGCGCTCGGCGGTCTGCTTCTGGAAGACGTGGATATTTATGCGAAAACCGTCAATATCCGCGGAAAGGGCAATCTCGACATCGGCTATGTATCGGTGTACAATTTCGTGAACGATGTGATGACGCCCGCCGCCATAGATCAGATCTCCGGATTTACCACGGCGACCGTCACGGGACCCATCAGCATCCGGAAACCGTTCGTTGTGCCCACCATCACGTTGAAGAGCCTTGCAGAGGTGACGCTGGCCGCAAAGACAGCCACCATCACGGCAAAGAAATCTCTGACCGGAGAGAGCGGAAGTAAAATCATCCTGCAGACGGCGCTTAAGCCCATCACGCTTTCGAACGACGCAAGCGGCATAAGCGGTTCCATCACACTGGATCCGGGAAGCGTTGCTGCCGGCACGCAGGTGTTTGCGACGAGAATGCCTGTTGAAAAGCTCAACGAAGTCATCACGGTGCTGAACGGAACGCTGAAAGCCGGCAAACCCGGCAAGGTGCTCCTTGAAAAGACCGGGGCATAAAGAAAACCATGAAGATGATCACGCTCGGAAAAACCGGCATTACAACCCCGCAGAACGCCTTCGGCGCATTGCCGATTCAGCGTGTGGACACCGCGACGGCCGTCAGGCTGCTGCGCGGTGCCCACGCGGGCGGGATGACCTTTTTTGATACGGCGAGAGCCTATACGGACAGTGAAGTCAAAATCGGCGAGGCCTTTGACGGCATGCGCGACCGCGTGTTCATTGCATCCAAGACGATGGCCAAAACGCCTGTGGATTTTTGGCGGGATCTGGAAACGACACTCACGAATCTCCGCACCGACTATCTCGATATCTACCAGTTCCACTGCGTCCGGCAGTGTTATCGGCCGGACGACGGAACCGGTATGTACGAGGCCATGCTGGAGGCAAAAAGACAGGGAAAGATCCGGCACATCGGAATCACGGCACACCTGATCGGGGTTGCGGAGGAGATCATCGAAAGCGGTCTTTATGAGACCCTGCAATATCCCTTTTCCTATCTCGCGACCGATCGGGAAATCGCGCTTGTGGAGGCTGCGGCAAAGGCGGATATGGGCTTTATCGCCATGAAGGGGCTGTCCGGCGGGCTGCTGACGCGAAGCGACGCCTGCATGGCCTTTATCAGCCAGTATCCGGTTCTCCCGATCTGGGGCATCCAGCGGGACGAGGAGCTTGCGGAGTGGCTCCGTTTCTTTGAAGAAGATGTCCGGATGACGGAGGCGCTCGCCGCTTTCATAGAGGAGGACCGCCGCTCCCTGATGGGCGATTTCTGCCGCGGCTGCGGGTATTGTATGCCCTGTACGGTCGGGATACAGATCAACAACTGCGCCCGCATGTCCCAGCTGATCCGGCGGTCTCCCTCTGCCGGGTATCTGTCTGAGGAATGGCAGGCAAACATGTTCCGGATCGATGAATGCATTGACTGCGGGAAATGTGCGTCCCGCTGCCCGTACGATCTGGACACACCGGAGCTTTTGCGCAGGAATCTGGCGGATTACCGGGATATCCTGGCAGGAAAAGCCAAGATCTGACTGCGGAATGCAGAGCAAAGAGGTCAGAAAACAATGAGACTGATATTTGTGCGCCATGGGGAGCCGGACTACGAAAGAGACTGCCTCACGGAAAACGGGATCGCACAGGCAAAATGTACGGCGAAAAGACTGCAGGATGAGGATCTTTCCGCGGTCTATTCCTCGCCGATGGGCAGGGCCCTGGAAACCGCGTCCTACACGGCGAAAACCCACGGGCTGGACATCCGGAAGCTGGACTTTATGCATGAGATCGACTGGGGCGGCATCGAATCAGAGGAGGGAGCGTTCCCCCTGGAATACGACGGACACCCCTGGACACTGAGCTATCGAATGCTGGTGGAAAACCCCGGACTGGCAAACGGAGATGGCTGGAAGGAGCATAGGTATTTCAAAAACAACCGGTGTATGACATTTGTCCGTACGATCTCGGAAGCACTCGACGAATTTCTTACCGGCTACGGTTTGATCCGTGAGGACGGTCTGTATCGCTGCCGGGAGGAAAGAACGGACACGATCGCCCTGTTTGCCCACGGAGGCTCCGGCGCGGTTCTTTTTTCCCACATGCTCAATCTGCCGTTTCCGTATGTGCTGTCAGCCATGCCGTACGGCGTCTGTTCCGTGTCGGTTATTTCCTTCCGGGAGGCCATGGAGGGAAAGGTGATCCCCAGACTGGAGCTGTTCAACGACATGGGGCATATCGCGTCCTTCAAACAGGAAAAGCTCCATTTTGAAAAATAATCGAAAAAATTTGCATTTTTTAAATGGATATGATAACATGAACTTCGGCGTTTTATTCGGGTTCGTAGCTCAGCTGGGATGAGCGCATGCTTGACGTGCATGAGGTCTGCGGTTCGATCCCGCACGGACCCACGGAAAAGGAATCACACGGAATGTGTGATTCCTTTTTTGGTTTTTCAGCACCGCCCAAGCGGCCGCGCAGCGGCTGCGAATGGGTGCTGAATGGTTATTTTACCGGCCTATTTCAGCACCGCCTCGTTTCCGTCATTGTCCAGACGCACACAGGAAATCTTGCGGTCGAGAAAGACCGAGAATCGCGTGACGCCGTTCTTGCGGATGGTCGCATTGAGATTGGGGAGACGCTTTTCCAGCTCACTCTTTAACAGTCCCAGATTCATGACCGAGGTGTGGTATTCGTCGAAAACCCGGCGGATGTTGGTCTCAATATCCTTGAGAGAGACGCTCTTTAATGACACCCAAACATCGCTGTCTTTCTGCGTGACAGACAGGGACGGCAGATCCTTGAGAAAGGAGGAGAGCTTGCTGTAGCCGTAGTTGCGGATGTCGAAGTCCGGATAGATCTTGACCAGCCGTGAGCCGATCTCGCCCAGACCGGAAGGTCGGCCCTCCGCTTCGTTGTCGGCGATCATCTTGACGATGGCGTCCTCGACCACGGTCTTGTCCAGAATCGCGTCCCGCAGCAGCTCCTCCGGCGGCACATCCTCGAATTCATCGTCCGCGTGGCCGTAGATATCGGAAAGATCCAGCTCGGCGACCTGGGCGTCGGAAGCGGCTGCGGATTCGGTCTTTTCTCTGGCGCCCTTCTTGCTGCTGCGTTTTTTTGCCGGCTTGCTCTGACGGGGAGCGGAACTCATGTCGACCTCATCGTCATTCTGGATGATGTCCAGAAAGACAAAGCGCTCGCAGGATGCGCGGAAGGACTCCGGCGTTTTGCGTTCGCCCATGCCGATGACGAGCTTGCCCGCCTCGCGGATTCTTGTGGCCAGCTTGTTAAAATCACCGTCGCTGGAGGCGATGCAGAAGCCCTGCACCTGTTCCGAGTAAAGGATGTCCATGGCATCGATGATGAGACCGATGTCCGAAGCATTTTTGCCCGGTGTGTTGTTGGGCTGCATGATGGGCGTGAGCGAGAATTTCTGTGCAATCGAAAGCCATCCCTTGAGCCTTGCCTGCGACCAGTCGCCGTAGAGCCTGCGGATGGTGACCTTGCCGTATTTTGACAGCTCGCTCAGAATGCTCTCCGTGTAACGCCAGGCGATGTTGTCCACATCCACCAACAGCGCGATATTGATGTCTTTGTTTAATTCCTGCATAAATTCCTTTCTGATCTTTTCTTCGATCGGGGAAGCCTGTGCGGCTTTGACCCCTGAGCCAATCTGTGCTATACTCTGAATAAGTATGCGCTGATTATACCAGAAAAACAAAGACAGGGAAATACCTGCCGGATGAGGAGGCAACGGATGACCACAACCTACACGCCCGTCGGGGTCTGCTCGACCAGGATCGACATCGAGATGGACGGAGAGATGATCTCGCACGTGCAGTTTACAGGTGGCTGCCACGGCAACACCCAGGGTGTCTCCCGGCTGGTTGAGGGGATGCGTGCGCAGGACGCGATTGCGAAGCTTAAGGGCATCAACTGCAAGGGGAGGGGCACCTCCTGCCCGGATCAGCTTGCCCGGGCGCTGGAGGAGGCGCTGAAAAACAACAGGAAGGAACAGGCTCCTGAAAATGAGTGACGAAAAGAAGTACAAGCTGTGCCTGACCGGCGGCGGCACGGCGGGGCATGTGACCCCGCATCTGGCTCTGATCCCGCACCTCAGGGAACGCGGATATGAGATCTTCTATATCGGCTCCTACGAAGGGATCGAAAAACGGCTGATCGCCGACTTTGATGTGCCGTATTACGGCATCTCCACCGGAAAGCTGCGACGCTATTTTGATCCGCAGAATTTCTCCGATCCGTTCCGCGTCATCAAGGGCTGTAAGGAGGCCTTTGACATTCTGAAAAAGGAGAAGCCGGATCTGATTTTTTCCAAGGGCGGTTTTGTGAGTGTTCCCGTAATCCGCGCGGCGGCACTGCTCAAGATCCCGTGCATCCTGCATGAATCCGACATGACGCCCGGTCTGGCAAACCGGATCTGCATTCCTGTCGCCCAGACGGTCTGCTGCAATTTCCCGGAGACCCTTTCCCACGTTCCGGAGGACAAGGCGGTTCTGACCGGCACACCCATCCGCGAGGAGCTGCGAAACGGCAGCGTGGAGGCGGGACGGAAAATCTGCGGCTTCACCGACGACAAGCCGGTGGTTCTGGTGATCGGAGGCTCCTCCGGCGCCCAGGCAATCAACGAGGTGGTGCGGGACGCGCTGCCTAAGCTTCTTCCGGAATTCAATGTGGTTCACATCTGCGGCAAGGAAAAAATGGACAACCTGATGCTGACCAAGGACGGCTACAAGCAGTTTGAGTATGTCAAAAAGGAGCTGAAGGATCTGTTTGCGATGGCCGACGTCGTGGTCAGCCGCGCGGGAGCCAACGCCATCTGCGAGATCCTGGCTCTGAAAAAACCCAACGTCCTGATTCCGCTTCCCCGCGCATCAAGCCGCGGAGATCAGATCCTGAACGCGCAGTCCTTTGAGCAGCAGGGCTTTTCCGAGGTGATTGACAACGAGGAGCTGGACGAGACGATCCTTATGGAAAAGATCCATGAGGTCTATCAGAACCGGGACAAATATATCGATGTGATGAAACGATCCAGTCAGCACGGGGCAATGGAGACGATCCTGTCCCTGATTGACAGCGCACTGGAGAAGGCGTGAGAGGGCCTGTGGCATGAGTAAGAAAAAGCATTGGTGGCTGGCGGGGGCTATGGCCGTTTTTGCGGGGATCGGCGCCGTGGCAGGGGATCGTCTCTACCGGCAGGTGGTGCTGCCCAAGGCGCGCAGCGAGGAAGAACCTGACTTCTCCGAAGCCGTTACCGAAGGAAGGCAGTTCGTGCGCAATCATCCGGCGCACCAGGACGTCTATCTGAAATCCATCGATCAGCTGAAGCTCCATGCGGTCTATCTGCGGGCGGAAAAACCGGCAGCGGACGGGCACCGCTACGCCGTGCTGGTGCACGGCATCCATGACAACTGCGAATCCATGGGCATCTACGCAAGGCAGTACGCCGACCTGGGTGTTCATGTGCTGCTTCCCGACCTGCGCGGTTACGGGAAGAGCGAGGGCAATTACACCGGCTTTGGCTACGATGACAGACTGGATATCATCGAGTGGATCTACTGGCTTTTAAGACAGGACGAAAAGGCGCAGATTCTGCTGCATGGTGTGTCCATGGGTGCCGCCACGGTGCTTATGACGGCAGGAGAGCATCTGCCGGACGCGGTGAAGGGGGTGATTTCCGACAGCGCCTACAGCGATCTGAAGGATGAATTTGCCCATGTGTACGCTTCCTCCGAAAAATCGCTGCTTCCGTTTCCGGTTGCGTATGAACTGCTGCGGGTACAGACCAGAACCCGCGCCGGGTTTGACTTAAATGACGTGTGCCCGCAGGAGGCGGTGGCGCGGGCCGATGTGCCGATCCTGTATCTGCACGGCGACGCGGATCGTCTGATCCCCGTATCCATGGCGACAAAGCTCTATGAGGAAACCGGGAGCAGGAGGCATCTGGCCACCTTTATGGGTGCGGATCACATCCGCGGGGTGGTGACGGATCCCGAAAAATACCGCGAACAGGTGCTGGATTTCTGCAGAGAAACCGCGTTCCTGTAAGCGGGAGACCTCCGCGCATGCTGTTTCATTCCTTTTTCTTTTTGTTTGTCTTTCTGCCGCTTACCGTGATCGGGTGGCATTTCTTCAGTGCATTCAGAAACCGGGCCGTATCCGAGGTTTTCCTGATCGGCATGAGTCTCTGGTTTTATTCGCTTTTCGGATGGCGTGATTTCCTTCTCTTGCTTGTATGCACCTTCGCGGGCTACCTGTTTCACCGTCTTCTCTGGCGGGCCAGGACGGTGCTGGCCACGAGGATCACCCTGGGGATCGGAATCGCGTGCCTTCTTGCGATCCTGTTCTGGTACAAGCTGCATGACGGTGCGCTGCCGGTGGGGCTTTCCTTTTATCTCTTTCAGCTGATCGCCTTTCTGGTTGAGCGGGCGGGCGGAAATCTGGCGGATGTCACCGCACGGGAGTACCTGCTGTATGTTCTGTACTTTCCAAAGCTGGCGCAGGGACCGATCGCCCTGCCGGGGGAGATCCTCTCGCAGTTTCGGGAAAGACAGCGGGGGCGGATGGACAGGGAGCAGATCCTGCGGGGGCTGGTGCTTTTCATTTTCGGTCTTGCGAAAAAGGTGCTGATCGCGGACAGTCTGGCACCGGTCGTGGCCTTCGGCTTTGAACAGACACTCTATCTCGACACGGCGACGGTGCTGCTGGTGCTGTTTTCATACGCATTTCAGCTTTACTTTGATTTCAGCGGCTACTGCGACATGGCGATGGGCATCTCCCGGATGCTGGGGATCGAGCTGCCGGTCAATTTCAACGCTCCGTTTCAGGCCGTGTCTCTGTCGGATTTCTGGAAGCGCTGGCATGCGACGCTCTCCCGGTTTCTGACTCGCTATGTCTACATTCCGCTGGGCGGCAGCAGGAAGGGTGCGGCGGCTACCCTGTTTCATATCCTGCTTGTCTTTGTGCTGAGCGGTCTCTGGCACGGAACGGGCGTGACCTACCTGGTGTGGGGTCTGATCAACGGCCTGTTCGTGGCGGCTTCCCATGCGCTGACGGTACGGAAGCGGGCAGGGGGAGAGGACATAAAGCCGAAGCATCCGTTTACCGGACGGATCCGTGTGATGGCGGCATTTCTCTTTACGCTCGTCTTTTTCCGTGCGGAGAGCGTCTCCATGGCGATCGCCATGATCAGGCGTTTTTTCATTCCGCTGTATCCGGGTTTTCTGCTGCGGACGGCGGCCAATTTCCGGGTGGTGGAGCTGTATCCGCTCACCAAGGCGCTCTCCCTGTCCTTTTCCGGCACGGAAAATCACGTGCTGCTTGTGCTGTGGCTGCTGCTGCTTCTTCTGTGCTTTGTACTCATCCGGAAGAAAAATGCGTATGAGATTGCGACTGCAATTCCGCTCAAGGCGGGATATGCGGTCGGTCTGGCGGTGCTTTTTGCCTGGAGCATGCTGGCGCTGAATGATGTGCGTTCGTTTCTGTATTTTGCTTTTTAGGAGCCATGAACCTGCCTGATATGAAAAACCGGACGGAAGGAAAGAGAGCGATCCCGCTCCCGCTGCCGCCTGCACCGAAGGCCGGCAGATCGTTTCCGTTTGCCGGAAAAAAGGAGAGGCAGGCGCGTCCGCCGGAAGGAAAGACGGCACAGGCAGAGCAGGCGCCGAAGGCGCCAAAGCTTATGAGCCCGCGCGCCTTCTTCCGGCTGATGCTTGGCTGTACGGCGGGCATTCTCCTGCTTTGCGGGACGGCAGTCGCAGTTTTCGACCCCTTTTATCACTACCACGCCCCCCTCGGACCCCTGAGGGCCGTCCTCAACGAGAAGGAGTATCAGGTCGTCGGAACCCTTCGTCATTTCGATTACGACGCGGTTCTCGCCGGCAGCTCCGTCGTGGAAAACGTCAACAACCGCGACATCGACAACGCCTTCGGCTGCACCGGTGTCAAGGCCGTGCGCTCCTACGGCGGAACGGCCGATCTGTGCTGGTTCCTCTCGGAGGCGCACAGAACCCATGAGGTGATACAGGTTTTCTACAATCTCGACCCGGTCTCCTTCCAGGGACCGGCGGAAACCACCTTTGCCTCGACCGGCTGTCCCATGTACCTCTATGACAGGAATCCGTTTAACGACGTGAATTACCTTTTCAACCGGGACGTGCTCTTAAAGCGCATCCCTTATATGCTGGCGCAGTCCTTTTCCCCGTCCTACGAGGAGGGAAAAAGCTATTACTGGGCCACCGACAAGGATTTCTCGGAGAGCGCGGTGCTTGAGCACTACCTGCGCACGCCCTCCGTGCAGCCGATGCAGCAGGAGACTCTCTGGGAGGAGGAATGCGATGCGAACATTGCGCTGCTGACCCGGGAGATCGAGTCACATCCCGAGACGGAATACCGGTTCTTTTATTCCCCGTATTCCATGCTCTGGTGGGACAACGCGATCCGCACAGGGGAGCGGGATGCGGTGCTTTACAATGAGGAAAAGGTCATGCGGGCCCTCCTGTCCTATAAAAACGTCGAGGTGTACAATTATCAGGATGCGGAGGAGATCGTCACGGATCTGAACAACTACATGGATACCCTGCATTTTACGCCGCAGATCAATGCCTGGATTATCGGGGAGATGGCGGCGGGACGCGGGCGCGTAACGGAAGCGACCGTGGATGTCCGGCTGGAGGGGATCCGAAAAATGAGCGATTCGCTACAGGAGCGTTATCTGGCGGCAATCGGCAAAGCCGGCCGTTTTCAGTACGGACTTGCAGAGGAGTAGAGTCATGGAAAAGAAGCTGATATCCTGGAACGTCAACGGTCTCCGTGCCTGTATGGGCAAGGGATTCATGGATTTTTTCAAAAGGGAGGCGCCGGATGTGCTCTGCCTGCAGGAAACCAAGCTGCAGGAGGGACAGATCTCCCTGGAGCTGCCCGGATACCGTCAATACTGGAATTATGCGGATAAAAAGGGCTACTCCGGCACAGCGGTCTTTACCAGGGAGGAACCGCTCTCTGTTCATTACGGTCTGGACATAGACGAGCATGATCATGAGGGCCGCGTGATCACGCTGGAATACCCGGATTACTATCTGACCTGCGTGTACGTGCCCAATGCCAAGGAGGATCTTTCCCGTCTTTCTTACCGGCAGGTCTGGGAGAATGATTTTCTCGCGTTTCATCAGGCGCTGGCCCAGAAAAAGCCGGTGATCTGGTGCGGCGATCTCAATGTCGCCCATCGGGAGATCGATCTGAAGAATCCCCGCAGCAACCGTGGACGGGCGGGTTTCACAGACGAGGAGCGGGAGAAGTTTCAGGCGGTGATTGATGCGGGGTTCATCGACACCTTCCGGCACTTCTATCCGGACAAGGAAGGTGCATACAGCTGGTGGTCCTACCGCTTTCATGCCAGGGAGAACAACGCCGGCTGGCGGATCGACTACTTCATCGCATCCGCAGAGCTTGCGCATCGCCTGAAGGATGCCCGGATCTATGCCGACGTCTACGGCTCCGATCACTGTCCGGTGGGTCTGACGCTTGCGTGAAGCCGAATTGAGTCTTGAAAACAAAGGCGTTTCGTTCTATGATAAGTACGTCATTTTCTCGGAAAGCAGGAAGAAGCATATGATGATAAAAAAAGCGGGCATCCATTCTCCTTTTACAGCGGTCCTTTGTGCGGGCATCCTGGCGGCGACGCCGGCGCTCTCCGTCTGCGCGGCACCGGCACACTCCGGCGCCTTCATCACCGGTGCGCTGGCGGCAGCGGTCATTACCGGATCGGCACAGACCGGCGAGACGGCACCTGAGACCGGGGAAGCCGCACCGGAGAATGAGGAGCCGACATCGGAGGCGGCAGCGGCCGAGACGGCGGCAGAGACCGCTTCTCCCGCCGGAGAAGCCGGAGGCAGCGAAGGCGCTGCAGCGGAGGAGGCAGCCCAGCCGGCAGCTGCGCCGGAGCAGGCGGAGGCGTCCTACACACCGGAGCAGACGGCAAAAATCGCCGCATATTACGCAAACACCGTATTTGCAGGGGATTCCGTCCTGCTGGGCTTCCGGAATTACTGCCGCTCGGGAGATGATATCATGAAGAATCTGAATTTCCTTGCGGCGGGCTCCCTTTCTTTGCACAATGCCTTCTGGCCGGTGAGCAGCAAGAGCGTCCATCCGCTTTACCAGGGTGAGCAGCATCCGATCTGGGAATCCGTCCAGATGATCGGTCCGGACAGGGTGTTCCTCTTCTTTGGCATCAACGATATGGCCTACGGGGTTGACGATTCCGTGACAAAGTACGGCGAGTTTATTGCCAAAATAAAGGAGTACCGCCCGGAGGCAAAGATCACCCTCATCAGTGCGACCTATATGCTGGAGGGGACCGAGAAAAAGAATCTCAACAACGCCAACCTGGCGGAGTTTAATGCAAGAATGGCCGCGGAAGCCGCACAGAACGGCTGGGGCTATGTGGATATGGCAACGGCGACCTCTGACGGCGCGGGTCATCTGGCGCCGGCCTACTGCTCGGACGGCTTTATCCATCAGAGTAAGGCTGCCTATAAGGTCTGGGAGCGCGTGCTCAAGGATTACGCGTTGGGAAGCGCCGACTGATCCGGGTCAGGGCATTTTCCCAGGGTGCTCCGGGAAAGGAAGGAAGATGAGGAAAAACTGGAGAATCGCCGTACCGGCGTATATCCTGACAGCGTCAGTGCTTCTCGGCGGATGCACAAGCAATCCGGCGGAACGGTCGACGGACGAGCTGACGATGTTGGAAATGCAGGATATTTATGACGACGAGGACTGGGAAGAAGAGGAATGGGACGACGCGGAGTGGGACGACGAGAGTCTGGATGACGAGGACTGGGAGGAAGCCTGGGACGAGAAAGAGGAGGAAGAGGAAGGAGAGGAAGACATAGAGGTAGCTGAATCCGCTGAAAAGCCTGCGGCCGACACCCAGACGAAGAAGCAGACAACGAAGAAGAAATCCTCCTCCGAATCTGACAAGCAGACCACAAAAAAGGAGACCGAGAAGAAGAAGGAAGCGTCTGAGCAGCCGCAGACTGCGGAGGCAGAGGAAGTGACCTCCCGGGAAGAGGAGGAACCCGAGGAAGAGGAGGAGGAAGAGGAAGAGCGCGTGGTTCCCGTGAAGGAGATCTATCAGGCGATCACGGACAAGATCAGCCTGCCCTCGATGTATCTGGCAGACGACAGCTTCCTTTCGAGCTATTGCGGCATCGACGCATCGCTCCTCTCCGAATACATCTTTGCTTCCTGTGACGACTCCGCGCAGGTGGACATGCTTGTGCTGATGCGGGTAAAGAATGAGGATGACGCGGATGCGATTGTTGAAAAGCTGGACAATCTGCTGGAGCAGCTGATGGCGGAGACAGAGGACTATAATCCGGACGGCTATGATCTGGTATCCATGGCCTGGACCAGGCAGGACGGCTGCTTCATTGACCTGGTGATTTCCGCAAATCAGGATGAAATACTGGAAATCATCGACGAAAAGCTCTATGAGTACGAATAATAGGGAGAAGGATCCGTGGTTTTTTCAAGTCTTCTCTTTCTGATCCTGTTTCTGCCGGCCTTTCTGATCCTTTACGGGCTTGCGGCATTTGCGGGAAAGCGGACGGGGCGTTTATCGGGCGACCTGTGCAACGTGGTTCTGCTGGTTTTCAGCCTCTTTTTCTATGCGTGGGGAGAGCCGCTGTGCCTCTTTCTTATGATGCTGTCTGCCCTGGTCGACTATGTCGACGGGAGGCTGCTTGCACGCTTTGATGAGAGGCCCGGTCTCCGCAGGCTTTGTCTGGTCGTGGCACTTTTGATCAATTTTTCTCTTCTGGGAATCTTCAAATACGCCGGTTTCCTGACCGGGATTCTGAATCAGCTGCCGGGAGTGAAGCTCCCGCTGCCCGGGATCGCCCTGCCTATCGGTATCAGCTTTTACACCTTCCAGACCACCAGCTATTCCATTGATGTCTACCGCAGGGAGGTGAAGGCGGAACGCAACTATTTCCGTTACCTCACCTATGTCTCCATGTTCCCGCAGCTGATTGCGGGCCCGATCGTCCGGTACCGGACGGTGAGCAGCGAGCTCACTAAGAGAAGCATCCCGTTGGACGACTTTGCGGACGGTGCGACACGGTTCCTGATCGGACTCTTCCGAAAGGTGCTTATCGCCAACGAGCTGGGCGCGCTGTGGGCGTTTCTGCTCGGGCAGGAGAAACTGTCGGCCGCGGCGGCCTGGCTGGGACTGCTCACCTTTACCCTGCAGCTGTATTTCGATTTCAGCGCCTACAGCGACATGGCCATCGGGCTGGGCAGGATGCTGGGCTTTCACTTCAATGAAAACTTCAACTATCCTCTGGCGGCGGTGTCCCTCACGGATTTCTGGCGGCGCTGGCACATATCCCTCTCGTCCTGGTTCCGCGATTACGTTTACATTCCGCTTGGCGGAAACCGCAGGGGACGGGCGGTCATGCTGCGCAATCTGTTTGTGGTGTGGTTCCTTACGGGGCTGTGGCACGGCGCCTCCTGGAACTATGTGCTCTGGGGGCTGTACCACGGAACGCTGCTGGTGCTGGAGAAATTCATATGGGGCAAAGCCTTAAAGCGCCTGCCCCGGATTCTGCAGCATGTGTACGCGCTGGTGCTCATCGTTTTCGGCTTCGGCATCTTCTATTTTGAGGATCTGAGTGCCTTCGGGCGACATCTGTCCTTTGCCTTCGGTCTGGCGGGGACCCCGGTGATCGGTGACGATTTCTTCTGGGCGCTCGGCAATGATCTCCCGGTTCTGGTGCTGGCCCTCGTCCTGTCCTTCCCGGTGTTTCCGCGGGTGAAGGAACTGGCCGCCCGTCCCGGAAAGCCGGTCAGGACTGCGCTGCGGGCGGTGTGCGGGGTTCTGGCGGTGGGCCTGTTTGTTCTGTGTGTAGCCAATCTGGTGCGGGATTCCTACAACCCGTTCCTATATTTCCGTTTCTAGAGGGAGCCTGATGAAGAAAGAGCCGCTTCGAATCATACCGCTTCTTCTCATCGCCGCGATGACGGTCATCCTGGCGGTGCTTTTTCCGACCCTGCCGAAAAGAACCTTTTCCGACAACGAAAACCGGACGCTGGCCAAATTCCCCGCGCTGAACGCGGAAAAGGTAAAGGACGGATCGTTTCAGGCCGGATTTGAGAACTATCTGGCCGATCATTTTCCGTTTCGGGATGCGCTGTTCTCCCTGTCTGTCGGTGCGGAGCGCACCCTCGGCAAACGCGAGATCAACGGCGTCCTCTATTTGCGCGAACCATCCGGTACGAGACGGCTGGCGGATGTCTATGAGAAGCCGGTACACGGAAAGAAGTTTGTTCAGGCCGTCAACCGTCTTTCGGAAAACCTTGACACGGCCAGGGTGACGCTGATGCTTGTTCCGACGGCCGTCACCCTGTACCGGGACTGTCTTCCCGCCCACGTGAAGGCACGGATGCCGCGCACCCAGATGCAGCTGATCCGGATGATTACCGGGGGAAAGGATATCGAACCGCGGGTGAACTGCCGGATCGTCAGGGGGGTGCAAAAAACGCTGTCGGATGGGAGAACTGCCGGAGAGGAGATCTTTTACCGGACCGATCATCACTGGACGACGCGGGGGGCATACCGCGCCTACAGGCGGCTGGCTCCGTATCTGGGGCTTACGCCTCACGACGCACCGGGAGAGAGCCTGACCCTGGTGTCGGACAGCTTTTACGGGACGACCTGGTCCAAGGTCTGTGACCGACGGATCCGTCCGGACGTGATTGAGATCTATGAAAATCCCGCCTGGAAGGGATCGCTTAAGGTGACCTTTGAAGATACCGGCGAGACGACAGACACCCCCTACAACCGAGACTGGCTGGCGAAAAAGGATCAGTATTCCCTGTTTCTCGATAATCTTCATCCGCTCATCACCATTGAAAACCCGGACGCGGATCTGCAGCGCAGAGGGAACCGGGAACGCCGGGCGCTGGCTCTCGTCAAGGACAGCTATGCCAACTGCCTGGTGCCGTTTCTCATCGATCACTACGAAACCATTTACGTCTTTGATCCGCGCTACTACCGCGGCGGGATTTCGACCTTTGTCAACGAGCACCCGGAAGTGGAGGATGTGCTCGTGCTGTATAACCTGAGCACCATGGACACGGACCGGGGCGTCGGTGCCATCAGCTGATGCGCGGTGGTGCGCTGACGGGACTCGTGGTATGATGATTTCATGGAGCGGCAGTTGTCTCCCAAGGAGGCGATGAAGAGATGAATTTCAGAAGCTTTAACTACTACGGCGTGGACCGGGACACCTACCGGGACTGTCTGGATCAGATCCGCGTGACGGATCGAATGCATATCGGCATCATCAGTGCGTGGTTTTTAGTCTACAATGCCATATTCCTGATTTGTTCCCTGTTTGGCTGGTTCGGTGTGGACCGGCGAAGCACCTCCATCTATGCGGTGTATCTGGTTCTCACCGCCCTGTATGAAATCCTGCTTCTGGCGGGAAAGCGCTTCTATGACCGCATCCATGTTTTTGTGATCTATGCCGATATGACGCTGCTTTTAAGCTATGGTATCGTGACCAGCATGAAGCAGTCCTACATGATGGCCGTGATGTTTCCGGTGCTGGTGACCCTGTGCGCCCTGTCCTTTATCGATGTCTTCTCGCGGATGGCGGTTTTCCTCGTGATCAGCGAGCTCGTTTTCATGTATTTCTCCCGCGTAAGCAAGCCGGAATCCATTTTCTTCCAGGATGTCTACAACGGTGTCATCGTGCTCATTCTGGCGATGGTGTTGCATTACACCTTCCAGCGGGCGCGCATGAACCAGTTCGAAACCTATCAGCGAAATCTCATGATTTCCCGGGAGCTGGAGGTGCGATCCTCTTTTGACGCGCTGACCTCGCTCTTAAACAGGGGACGCTTTTTCTCCATCGCGGGAAGAATGCTTTCCGATCCGCACGATGACGAGTACATCGCCGTCTGCCTGCTGGATCTCGACGGCTTCAAGCAGATCAATGACACGCTGGGGCACCAGATGGGCGACAAGGTCATCCAGATCGCCGGCAACACGATCCTCGAGACCGTCGGGATCGACCTGTCGGAAAAGTGGTCCTTTACCGACCGGGCGCTGGCACAGCACTTAAGTCTTGCGGGACGGCTGGGAGGCGATGAGTTTATCGTGATGATCCGCGGAGAGAAGGATAAGGAGTCCGTGACGACGCTTCTGGAACATGTGCTTTCCACGCTCAATGCCGTGGACTTCGGTGATCTGCACGGCATCCACGCCTCCTTCGGCGTGACCGAGGTGCAAAAGGGCGAACGGGATATGGATGCGATCTATAACCGGGCGGATGATGCCCTCTATCAGTCCAAACGGGCAGGGAAAAACAAGATTTCATTCTTCGATGGCATCGGGGACCAACAGTCATTGACAGAGTCGTCGATACAGGAGGAGGCGGCACATGCTTGAGATGCCCCGCGCAGTTGTGATGATCAGCCTGTTTATCATGGTTCTGAACATCCTGCTGGTCATTTACTACATTTTCATAAAACAAGATGTTCTTCTTGCCAGTGAGAGACTGAGCCGCTTCTGGACGGCGCTGATACTGCTTATCATGGGCAGTCTGAGTGTGGCCTACGGAATCGTGCTGGCACAGGGTTACAACAACGGCCGGCTGGCGTTCTTTGCGTTTCTTTTCTCGGTACTGATCCTGCTGTTCATCGTGTGGGCGATTCTGGAGATGGAGACGATGAAGCGACGGGCGCTGGAGACGCTTCAGACCGTCGTGTCCATCCTGGAGGTGGAGAATTCCAATCTGGACGGTCATTCCCTTCATGTGCACAACCTGACCATGCTGATTTACGACTACCTGCCGTTTGGCATGCGTTGGCGCGTCAACCGCGTGAATCTCGCGTATGCGTCGCTCCTCATTGACCTGGGGAAGCTGGGCGTTCCGTCCCGGATCCTCAACAAGACAGGAAAGCTTTTAAGTGACGAATGGGCGCTGATGAAGCGCCATCCGGAGCTCTCCGCAAAGATTTTTGAGCTGATCCCTTCGTTTCGGGCGATCGATGACTGGATTATCTATCACCATGAGCGCATGGACGGCAACGGCTACTATCACAAAAAGGGCGAGGAGATACCGCTGGCTTCCCGGCTGATCACCGTGGCGGACACCTACTCCTCGATCACCATGGCCCGGACCTTCAAGGCGACCTTGTCCTACAGCGATGCCATCATGGAGCTCAAGCTCGCCGCGGGAGCCCAGCTGGATCCGCAGCTGGTGGAGATCTTCTGCCAGATCCCGAGAGCACGGGTGGAGGCCTGCTACGAGGATGTCCGCAGACGGATGGAGCGCTTCGAGACGGCGGGCTTTAAGGAGCGGCAGGATACGTGAAGTCCGGCACCTCGACCTTGTCGACCTCCTGGAAGGGTGCCAGGGTAGAGACCATCTTCATCGGCCGGTCGTAGCGGTTGATGCAGTAGTGCACCTCACCCGGCTCAATGTGGATCATCTGGCCGGCGGTGAGGTGATTCACCTTTCCGTCCACGACGATATCGATCTCACCGCTCAGAATGTAGAAGTTTTCCTCCATCACATTGTGATAGTGGGCAGGAAAATCCTGTCCGGGCTGAAACTGCACCAGTGCGAAATTCATGCGCGGGCCCTTCATCAGATACTTCGGTCCGCTGTCACCGAAACGGTATTCAAAATCATCTTCATGTACGACAAACATGGCAGACTCCTTTCCTTGCAAATCCGGTTACTGACATCATGATATCACGATTATTCACACGAAGGCACGAGCCGGGAGGACATGGCCGCATGTCCATCCGGCATCGACCGTCGTCCTGATTCCTTCAGCCAAGCCCCGGGGCGATCCACATATTTTTTGTGAGCTTCCGGTCACAAAGCGCAAGCTGCGCGGCATAGACCTGCCGCCAGACGGCGGCCTCCTCCGTGTAGATGCGGTGATTGTCCGGATCCGGCGTATAGGTTTTGTCCCACCGCACGCACCGGGCTGCGCCCTCTGCGGCATCCGGGTAGATCCCGACGCCGACCCCGGCGAGAATGGCCGCACCCAGAGCCGTCGCCTCCCGAACCACGGGCACACGCACCGGCAGTCCCAGCACATCCGCGAGGATCTGACACCACAGCGGGCTTTTTGAAGCGCCGCCCGCAAACACCACCTCGGCGGGCATGTGTCCGGTGGCCTCCCGGACCAGATCCACGTGTCCCAGGGTGACCAGGGCCGTGTTTTCCAGAATCGCCCGGTAGAAGGTGTAGCGGTTGTGCAGCTTCGGATCGATGCTGAAATTGGTAAAGGTGGGCGACGCGTGTTTCCAGCAGGTGAAATTCATCACATCGGAAAAGGTGCACAGCATCCCGTTGCAGCCGGCGGGAACCCGGGCTGCTTCCCGATTCATCAGATCATAGACATCCTCGCCGGTTTTTTCGGCAATCTCCGCCTCCCTCTGGCAGAAGCCGTCGCGGAACCAGCGCATCACCAGTCCCGGGTTGAAGGCCAGCGCCTCAAACTGCCAGACGCCGGGGACGGCGTGACAGTTGACCCGCACGCGGCACTTCGGGTCGGTCCGGCCGTCCGCGGTGTTGAATTCGTACTGCCAGAAGCTTCCGCCGAAGATGGCAGCCTGGCCGGGGCTTACAACGCCCACGCCGACACATCCCAGCTGCGAATCCCCGCCGCCCACCACCACCGGCGTGCCGGCAGCCAGACCGGTATCGGCGGCACCCTGTGCGTTTACCTCTGCGATCCGTGTGCCGCATTCGGCGACCGGGGGGAAGATATCCGTGCGGATGCCCACCCGTTCGGCGATGGAGGGATCCCAGCCTCGTTTCTTCAGATCAAAGAGGCCGGTGGTGGAGCCGTTGCTCGGTTCCACGGCCATCACACCGGTGAGGCGGTAGATCAGCCAGTCGTTGAACATGCCAAGCCGGGCGGCCTTCTCATAGACATCGGGGAGCTTGTTTTTTACCCATAAAAGTCTGGGCAGTGCGCCCAGCGCATAGGCTTCGCCGGATTCCAGATAGAGCTCTTTTTCCAGCTCGGGATTGTCGCGCACCAGCGCCGCCACCTCATCGGTGCTGCGGGAGTCCACATTGGCGCAGGCCCAGATCTCCTTTCCGTCCCTGTCATAGAGCAGAATCCCCTCACGCATGCAGGTGGTGGAGACCGCAGCGATTTCCTCAGGTGAAACGCCCGTCTTTTTCAACACGCCGCGGATGCAGTCGCAGGCAAGCGACCAGTCGGTTGCCCAGTCAAAATTCATGCTGCCCGGGAAACGCGGATCGGAGGGATGCTCCCACTCCCGCTGTTCCACACCGAGTTGATTGCCTTCGGTGTCAAAGAGAACCGCACGGACGCTTCCCGTGCCGGCGTCGATGGCAAGTAATGTCTGATTCAAAGACGACTCCTTTCCCTGCCTGTCGCTCATCCCGCCACCAGAACAGCGGTACTGCGGGGCGCAAGCAGAACGGCGGACGGATCGGGAAGCTTCTTTTCCCGTCCGGGATCGGCGGACAGGCCTCCGGACTCAAAGGCGAGCTTCCACTGCAGCCCCTTCGGCACCACGGGAAGCGAAAACCGGTGCTCCTCCCAGTGAGCGTTGACGGCAATATAGAGGAAGCAGTCCTTTTTTGTGCCGTATTTCACATGATCCTCCGCAAACATGTAAGCAAAGCAAAGGCCCGGAGCGGATTCATCGAGATCCCAGGCCGTTGTTCCGTGGAAAGACAGCTCCGGATAACCTGTCCGGTTGTACCCGAAGTCGTAGGAATCGGCGGTCAGCACCGGATGGACCTTTCGGAAGGCGATCAGCCGGCTGACATAATCGAAAAGCGCACGGTTCCTGTCCAGCAACGACCAGTCGAGCCAGGAGATTTCGTTGTCCTGGCAGTAGGCGTTGTTGTTGCCCCACTGGGTGTTGGCAAATTCATCGCCGGAGAGAAGCATCGGGATGCCGCGGCTGGTGAGCAGGATGGTGAAGAGATTCTTCATCTGCCGGAAACGGAGTGCGAGAATCTCCGGATTGTCCGTCTCCCCCTCGATGCCGCAGTTCCAGCTGCAGTTGTCGTTGCTGCCGTCCCGGTTGTCCTCGCCGTTGGCCTCATTGTGCTTGTCGTTGTAGGAAACCAGATCGCAGAGCGTGAAACCGTCGTGACAGGTCACGAAGTTGACGGAGGCGGTGGATTTTCTGCAGTCATAGAGATCATTGGAGCCGCGGATCCGATGGTACAGCTCCGGGGCGCATTCCGCGCCGCCCTTGATGAAGCGCCGCAGGCAGTCCCGGTATTTGCCGTTCCATTCCGACCAGCGTCCGAAGGCGGGGAAGCTGCCGACCTGATACAGACCCGCTGCATCCCAGGCCTCGGCGATGAGGAGACTTTTTCCGAGCACGGCATCGTGGGCGATGCTGTCTAGCAGGGGCGGGTTGATCATCGGGGTGCCGTCCTCGTCCCGTGACAGGATCGAGGCCAGATCAAACCGGAAGCCGTCCACATGATAGGCGGACACCCAGTAGCGCAGGCAGTCCAGCACCACGTTGCGCACCACCGGATGGTTGCAGTTCATGGTGTTGCCGCAGCCGCTGAAGTTGTAGTAATAGCCTTCCGGTGTGAGCAGATAGTAGGTCCGGTTGTCGATCCCGCGGTAGGAGATGGCGGGGCCGTTTTCATTGCCCTCGGCGGTGTGATTGAACACCACGTCCAGAATTACTTCAATTCCGTTCTGGTGGAGCTTGCGGATCATGTGCTTGAGCTCGTCCGCCTCCATGCCGAAGGGCGCTGCCGCGGCGTAGCCCGCCTTGGGCGCAAAGAAATCCACCGTGGAATAGCCCCAGTAGTTGAGAAGCTGACGGCCGTCTACCTCCCTCGCATTCTCAAATTCATCGAACGCAAAGATCGGCATGAGCTCCACGCAGTTGACACCCAGCTTTTTCAGGTAGGGGATCTTTTCCGCGATTCCGGTATAGGTGCCCTTGAAACGCACATCGTCCGCCATTTTCGTAAAGGAACGGACGTGCAGCTCGTAGATCACAAGCTCCCCGGGGCTGATTTCCAGAGGCTTGTCACCCTCCCAGTCATAATCCTCGCGGATAAACTGACCGCGGTGCAGAAACTGCTTCTGCCTGCCGGTCTTTTTTCCCCAGACGGTCCGGCCGGAGACGGATTTGGCATACGGGTCGAGAAGAACCTGCCGTTTGTCGAAGAGCAGACCCTTTTGAGGATCATAGGGTCCGTCAAAGCGGTAGCCGTATTCCGTGGTCTCGATGGGAATTCCGAAGACCATCATGGAGTAGACGTTTCCGATCCGGAACGTTTCCTGAAACGGAATCTCCACAAAGGGCTTGTCCTGTCCGTGGTGATACAGCACCAGCGTGCAGCCGGTGGCCTCCCTGGAAAAAACGCTGAAATTGACGCCGCCATCGGTGATGGTCGCCCCGAAGGGGAAGACGCGCCCTGCACAGTATTCCAGATTGCCGATCCGGTTCGTGGGAAAGGTGTCGATCTGCCTCATGGCGTATCCTGCCTTTCGACCCGGATCACCCGGGCTGCGCCGTCCCAGACGGGCAGACCATCTGTCAGGGTGACGGTTACGGGTGTCTTTTCCCGGCCGTCCTCAGAGGGGATTTCGACGGTGACCTGCTCGCCCTCGCGAAGCTCATAGCATTTGAGGATCAGGGAATCCCGGTAGTCATAATCCGGCCGTTCGTCATGGGAAGAGACCGGCAAAACGGTACCGGGACGTACCAGCAGCGGCAGGGAAAAATAGTCGTAGCACTGCCTGTACCATCTGCCGCCGTCGTATTTCCGGCCGGTGAAGTAGTCCGTCCAGATCCCCTCCGGCACATAGAATTCGGCTTCACCGTGATCATTGAAGATCGGTGCCACAAGCAGGCTCTCGCCCAGCATGTACTGCATATCCAGTGTTCTGCAGGCGGGATCCTCCGGAAACTCCAGCACCATCGGCCGCAGCATCGGGATGCCGGTTTCGTGCGCCTCGACGGCCTTCAGGAAAAGATACGGCATCAGGGAATTCTTGAGCTTCGTGAAGAACCGCAGCACATCGACCGATTCCTCATCGAAGCTCCACGGCACGCGCGGCGTATCTGAGCCGTGCAGACGGCTGTGGGAGGATAACAGGCCGAACTGGACCCATCGCTTGTACAGATCCGGTGCTGCCGTCGCCTCAAAGCCGCTGATGTCGTGACTCCAGTAACCGAACCCGCTCATGGCGAGGGACAGGCCGGCGCGCAGCGTCTCCGCCATGGAGGCGTAGGACGCAAAGCTGTCGCCTCCCCAGTGCACCGGAAACTGCTGTCCGCCTGCCGTTGCGGAGCGGGCAAACAGAACCGCGTTGCCTTTTCCGCAGACTTCCTCACATGTCTCAAACACCGCCCGGTTGTATAGCCAGGTGTAGTAGTTGTGCATGGATTTCGGATCGGCTCCGTTGAAATAGCGCACGTCGATCGGAATCCGTTCGCCGAAATCCGTCTTGATGGCATCGACGCCTGCATCCAGCAGCGCGCGGATTTTGTCCTGATACCAGCGCACGGCATCCGGATTGGTAAAATCAACCAGAGCAAGACCCGGCTGCCAGTGATCTATCTGCTTTACGCCGCGTCCGTCTGCCCGCATCAGAAGAAAACCCTGTTTTTCCGCTTCGCGGAAGGTGTCGTTGCCCTGTGCGATATACGGATTGATCCAGACGCAGATCTTTACGTTCTTCTCGCTGTGGTAGCGGGCAAGCATGGCCTTTACGTCAGGGAAGACGGTCTCATCCCAGACGAAATCACACCAGTGGAGCGCCCGCATCCAGTAGCTGTCGAAGTGAAAGACCGACAGAGGAATGTCCCGTTTTGCCATGCCGTCGATGAAGGCGGACGTGGTCTCCTCATCGTACAGCGGCTTGAAGGAGGTGGAGAGCCACAGGCCGAAGCTCCACGCGGGCACGAGCGCAGGGCGCCCCGTCAGCGCGGTGTAGTGCGTAAGCACCTCCTTCGGTGTCGGACCGTAGATCAGATGCCAGGTCAGACTCTCCCCTTCCACGCAAAAGCCGACGCGCTCGACCTTTTCGCTGGCCACCTCAAAGGAAACCTGCCCGGTCTGTTCGACAAAGACGCCGTAGCCTCTGTTTGTCATGTAAAAGGGAATATTCTTGTAGGCGACCTGCGAAGCCGTGCCGCCGTCTTCATTCCAGATCTCGATCACCTGGCCGTTTTTTGTAAAGGAGGTGAACTGCTCGCCGAAGCCGTAGACATACTCCCCGGGGGCAAGAGACAGCTCCTGCACCAGGTAGGGCCGGTAATCCGCGGACAGGTAGTCATCGCCCGGCAGCATGCTGGAGGGCTTTTTGTCCCAGCGGATATAGCCGAAGGCGCGGGTGTCCGATCCGGTTAACACCTGCCATGCGTCGTCCGCCGTCCGGCCTTCAAAGCGGTAACGGCAGGTTTTTCTGTCCACCACGACCCGGAGCTTCCCCGCCATGAGCACCGCCTGCTCTTCGTCAACAAGGAGCTGCGTTTCCTGCGGATCCTCCGTCAGTTCAAAGCGTGCCGCGTGGTCATCGTAGGCCTCGTAATGCCGAAGACGCACCCGGATGTCATTCTCTCTGCACGCCGTAAATTCCAGAGAGAGCACCGTCTGATCCAGAGCGTCCGCTCTTGACAGGATCGGCCGTTCCGGTGCCAGAATCCGCATCCCGTGCGGAATGCCCTCCACCGAAAATGCCTGTGTTCCGTAGGATGCCTGCATCCGTTCGCTTTTCAGCCAGAAACCTTCCGTAAATTTCATGGCGACTCCTTTTTGTTTGAATCGGAGACCCGGACCGGACAAAAACACCGGGACACATCCTTTGCGCCCCGGTGTTTGTAAACGGAGTTGGAGGGATTCGAACCCTCGCGCCGGTAGACCGGCCTGCCGCATTTCGAGTGCGGTCCCTTACAACCACTTGGGTACAACTCCTGATTGTGCTATAATCGTTCACGTTATTAGCAACGGATAAATTATAGCAGAATGGTGAGGATTCGTCAATCCGACTGTCGCCTATGGAGGAGCCGAAGCATGTCTGAACAGAAAAGAGGCCTGCATATCAATCCTGAGTATCCGTATGTGTATGAGACGCACCTGCACACCTGCGAGGCAAGCGCCTGCGCGCGTTCCTCCGGGGCGGATATGGCACGCGCCTGCAAGGAAGCCGGCTATACCGGGATCATTGTGACGGATCATTTTGTCCATGGCAACACGTCCATCGACCGGAGCCTGCCCTGGACAAACTGGGTCAATGCCTATTGCAGAGGCTACGAACATGCGAAGGAGGAGGGAGACCGCATCGGTCTCCAGGTATTCTTCGGATGGGAGGCCTGTTACCGGGGAACGGAGTTCCTGATCAACGGTCTCTCCAAAGAATGGCTGCTTGCCCATCCCGAGATCCGCGACTGCACCATCGAGGAACAGTTTGCGCTGGTGCATGAGGGCGGCGGGATGGTGGTTCACTGCCATCCCTTCAGAGAGGAGAGCTACATCCCGGAGGTGCGACTGTATCCGGAGTGGATCGATGCCGTGGAGGCCGTCAACGCGACCCATTCCTGTGTTTTAAGCCACGCGCACAACGATCCGGCCTTTGATGACAAGGCCATCGCCTATGCGAAGGAGCATGATTTTCCCATGACTGCCGGATCTGACATCCACCGGGTCGATCTTTTGTTTGGCGGCGTGGCCTTCAAGCGGAAGCTCGCAGATGCGAAGGATTATATCCGCGCGATCATGAACCGGGAGCCGCAGCTGCTGCTTGACGGGAATGAAAGCGTCTGACAATTCCTGCTTGCCAAAATCCATCGGATTTTTTATAATAGATATGCTGTTTTGGTTTTTGCACCTTACGGAGGACGGTAGACATGATGCGACTGGTAACTCGAAGCGATTTTGACGGTCTGGTCTGTGCGATGATCCTGAAGGAGATCAATCTGATCGACGACATCAAGTTTGTGCATCCCAAGGATGTGCAGGACGGCAAAATCGAGCTGACTTCCAACGACATCACAACCAACCTTCCCTATGATCCGCGTGTCGGTCTCTGCTTTGATCACCATGAATCCGAGCTTTCCCGCAATTCCGACGCGGTGGGCCGGGGCACCTGGATCATTGAGGGTGAGGCCAAATCCGCCGCCCGGGTGGTCTACAATTACTACAAGCAGAAATATGACCTCGGCCGCATCTCCGATGAGATCATGACGGCGGTGGACAAGGGCGACAGCGCGGACTTCACCATGGATGAGGTTAAGGATCCCAAGGACTGGGTGCTGATGAATTTCCTTATGGATGCGCGCACGGGACTGGGACGCTTCCATGATTTCCGCATCTCCAATTACCAGCTCATGATGGAGCTGATTGACTACTGTCTGGATCATCCCATTGAGGATGTGCTGCAGCTCCCGGATGTCAGAGAGCGCGTGGGACTCTATTTTGCCCAGCAGGAAAAGTTCATGGCACAGCTGGAGCGCGTCTCCCGGCAGGAGGGCCGTTGCGTGATCGTGGATCTGCGCAACGAGGATCCGATCTATTCCGGCAACCGTTTCCTGATCTATACCATGTATCCGGACGCCTATTTCTCCATCCATGTGGCCTGGGGCTTCCAGCGGCAGAATACCGCCGTTATGATCGGCAAGTCGATCTTTAAGGACAGCCCGGATGTGGACAAGAACATCGCCGAGATCTGCCTGAAATACGGCGGCGGCGGTCATAAAAACGCAGGCACGTGCCAGCTTGACAATGACAAGATTGATCAGATGCTTCCCGATATTCTGGCCTACTTCAACTCCTGATCAGTTCCCGACAATCGATGGTTTTCATGATGAATTGGCATACAGAGCGGATCCCCGGTAAAACGGCGGTCCGCTTTGTTTGTGATGAGACGCCCTGCTGTTCCTGCAGTGAGGAGGGGATTCTGGACTTTCGGGATCATGTGAGCCGCATCGGCAGAAGATGGGGCGGAATCATTCTGTGGTATGAGATTCCGCGCGGAATCTGTCCCGTCTGTCACTCGATCCAGCGGATTCTTCCGACGGAGATGGTTCCCTTTAAGCACTATATCACGCAGATCATCGCCGGGGTTCTCAGCGGAAGCATTTCCGAAACGGAGCTCGCGCTCATGAATTACCCGGCAGAAATGACCGCCAGACGGTGGCGCGCCTGGGAAGACGCAGGCTTCCCGCATCTTCCGGCAGATGCCCCTTATGATTTTGCAGCCGGGCGAAGCTCGAGAGAGCCCGTGCGGCTTTGAGCACCGGAATCGCTTCTATTTTTGCAGGAAGCGCTGAATCAGAGACGCGCAGTCTGCCGCAGCCTTTTTCTCAAAAACCGGATAATCGACTACATCGCTACCGTCCGCCTTATCGGAAATGGCCCGGACGATGCAGAAGGGGATTTCGTTCAAATAGCAGGCCTGTGCAATCGCGGCGCCCTCCATTTCGCAGCAGCGGCCGCCGACCGTTTCCCTGATCCGGTTCTTCTTTTCCCCGTCGGCGATGAACTGATCCCCGCTCACCACGCGGCCCTCAAAAACCTGCACATCGGGCGCGCAGGAGGCGATCGCCTCCTTTAGCTCCCGGCGCAGACCTTCATCCGCCGGAAATTCCAGTCTGCCCAGCTGCGGAACCTCACCGGGACGATAGCCGAAAACCGTCGCATCGACGTCGTGGTAACAGGCATCCGTCGACAGGACGATGTCTCCGATGTTGATGACGGCATCCAGCGAACCGGCGACACCGGTGTTGATCACATGGGTCACGTGGAATTCATCCGCGAGGATCTGCACACAGATCCCGGCATTGACCTTGGCCACGCCGCTGCGCACCACCACAACCTCCGCGCTGCCGATGGTTCCCTCGTGAAAAACCATGGATGCACGGGTCAGCGATCTTTTTTCATTGAGCGCCCGGAGAAGGGTTTGAATTTCCACCTCCATCGCGCCGATAATGCCATATTTCTTTGCCTCCATAATCCGCTCCTTCCGGGGTTAATCCGGATAAACCATGTTTTTCTCTTCCAGATGATAGAGCGTCTCCAGATATTTTCTGGCTTCGTACTGGGTCATAGCCAGGTTGTGATCGAGATAATTGCCGCAGTCGTGTGCTGCCGCGCCGGGGATCTCCCCCTCGAAGTCGCGGATGAATTCAAACATGCGGGTGATGATCGGCGCGATGTCCTGCGGCGTAAGATCGCCGGCAAAGAGGATGTAGCAGCCCGTGCGGCAGCCCATCGGGCCGACATAGATCGTTTTCGGCGCCCATTCCGGATCGTTGCGAAGGAAAGTGGCCCCCAGGTGTTCGATCGTGTGCATTTCCGCCGTGTTCATGACGGGCTCCCGGTTGGGTCTGTGCATCCGGATATCAAAGGTCGTTATCGTCTCCGCGCCGACCTTGTCCTTGCGGGAGACATAGATCCCCGGTTCCAGCTTCAGATGGTTGATGGTAAAGCTTGCGATTTTTTCCATGGCGAATACCTCCTAACATGCAGGTTGTATGACAAAAATCAGTATAACACAAGAGTCGTGCTTAAAAAACAAAATATCCCTTTTATGGTGCGGACAAATCTGTTATGATTAAAGACGTATAAATCCTGCGCACCGGACAGGCGTCATTCCCGGCGCTTTCGCGGAAACAGCGCGTCTTTCAGGAAAGGAGATCACGACTATGAAATGGGTATGTCAGGTATGCGGTTATGTGCATGAGGGGGACACCCCGCCGGAAAAGTGCCCGGTCTGCAAAGCGCCCGCGGAGAAATTCACGAAGCAGGGCGAGGATCTGGTGTGGGCGGCCGAGCATGTGGTCGGCGTGGCCAAAGGGGCACCGGAGGATATCATCAATGATCTGCGCGCCAATTTCAACGGCGAGTGCTCGGAGGTCGGCATGTATCTGGCCATGAGCCGCCAGGCTTATCGCGAGGGTTATCCGGAGATCGGCGATTACTACGAGAAGGCGGCCTTTGAGGAAGCCGAGCATGCCGCCAAGTTCGCGGAGCTTCTGGGTGAGGTGCTCACTGACTCCACAAAGAAGAATCTGGAAATGCGCATCGAGGCGGAAAACGGAGCGACTGCCGGCAAGGTCGATCTTGCAAAGCGCGCCAAGGCGCTGGATCTTGACGCGATCCATGACACCGTGCACGAGATGGCCAGGGACGAGGCCAGGCACGGCAAGGCCTTTAAGGGACTTCACGACAGGTATTTCCAGTAAGGAACGGCAGGTGAAGAGGCAGAAAAAACGGGGCGGAGAGGATCCGCCCCGTTTCTGGTATGACGGGCATGCCGTTTATGCTGTCCATCGCCCGGATCATGTCCCGGTGTGGCATGCCTCCTGATACCACGCATACGCCTCCTTGTCCGTGGCGCCCTCGTGGACGATTTTTCTGACCGCCTGCGCCATTTTGACGGGATGAGGTGACTGGAAGATGTTACGCCCCATGTCAACCCCGGCAGCGCCGCCCTGCATGACCCGATAGGCGAGGGTCAGCGCTTCATCCTCCGGGAGCTTCTTGCCGCCGGCGATGACCAACGGCACCGGGCAGGCCGCGACGACTTCCTCAAAGTGGTCGCAGTAATAGGTCTTGACAATCTGGCAACCCATCTCCGCCAGAATCCGTGTGGCGAGCTTAAAGAAACGGTCCGTCCGTTCCATTTCCTTGCCGACGGCGACGACGCCGAGGGTCGGAATGCTGTATTTCAATCCCGCATTGATCACGCGGGAGAGATTGTCGATGCTGGAGAGCTGGCCGTCCGCTCCGATAAAGGTCTGCACAGCCATACAGTCGGCGTTCATGCGGATCGCGTCCTCGATTTCCACGGCAACCACCTCATGGGACAGGTCGTCGTTGAGCATGGAAGAACCGGAGGTCACCCGCAGCGCAATGCCGTTGGAGAAGCTTGCCGGCACGCAGGTCCTGAGTGCACCGCGGGTCGCCATCAGCACATCCACGTGGGGTGCAAGCTGCGGAATCACCAGATCCAGCCGCTCCAGTCCGGAGGTGGAACCCATAAAGTAGCCGTGATCAAAGGCAAACATCACCGTGTGGCCGGTTTTCGGGTCAAAGATCCGGGAGAGATGCTTCTTCATTCCCCAGTCCAGGCTGTTTGCTCCCTTTACATGAAAGTCGCCCATGTTGGCAAAGGGCTCAGCCACATGGTAATCCTTCGCAATTTTCAAACCGTCCTTATCCGCCATAATGCATTTCCTCCTTTTCCTGACAGTATATCATATTTTCCATCCGCCTTGCCGAAAAATCCGTAATATGCTACCATACAGACAGTGATTCGGCTATCATTCAGTGCCGACCGAAGGAGTTACAAATCAGCGCCGGAGCAGATTTATAACTGCTGCACATGCACAAGTAGTCTGTACACAGAGCAAGACAGGAGGGACTCCATGAACAAGAAATTCGGTATCAAAGAGGTGGTCGCAGTCGGTATCGGCACGGCGTTGTTTGTCGTGCTGACCACGATTCAAATCCCGATCGGGATTCCGAACACGTACCTGCAGCCGCGCATGGCGGTGATGGCGTTTCTGGCAGCAGTTTTCGGACCGGTTGTCGGTGCGATTATCGGATTTGTCGGCCATGCGCTGGGAGATGCCATCTTCTACGGCGGCGTATGGTGGAGCTGGGTCATCCCCGAAGCGATCGCGGGCTGTGTCATTGGTCTGCTTGCCCGGAAATACCGGATTCGTGAAGGCGGGTTCAATACCAGGGCCATCGTTCTCTTTAACCTCATGCAGATCGTCGGCAATGCCCTTGCCTGGATTCTCGTGGCACCTGCGCTGGATATCCTGATTTACGCGGAGCCCCAGGACAAGGTGTTCATCCAGGGCGCATACGCATTTCTGGGCAACATCATCATTATCGGTATCCTCGGAACCATCCTCCTGGTCGCCTATTCCAAGGTGGCGGTCAATTCCAAAGACCTGAAGAAGGAAGACTGAGGTTCTGTCTCCAAAGGCCGGCGCGTTGGAACCGATTATCGAATTCAAAAATTACACCTTTCGATATGAGTCGCAGACAGAGCCGACTCTCCGGGACATCAACCTGAAGATTGATCCCGGAGAGAAGGTTCTGGTCGTCGGATTATCCGGTTCCGGCAAATCCACCCTCGCCCACTGTATCAACGCACTCAACCCCTGTTCGCGCCCGGGCAGATCCACCGGGACGCTTGTTGTCGGCGGAAAAAACCCTGCGGAAGCGGGGGTTTTCGGCATGTCTTCGATCGTCGGCACGGTGCTGCAGGATACGGACGGGCAGTTCATCGGTCTCACCGTCGCCGAGGATCTTGCCTTTGCCCTGGAAAATGATGATGTGCCGCAGGAGGAAATGCGGGAACGGGTTTTGTCGGTAGCGCGCGATGTCGGGATGGAAGCCTTTCTTGACCGCTCGCCGGGCGAACTGTCCGGAGGCCAGAAGCAGCGCGTCTCCATGGGCGGGGTGATGGTGGACGACGTGCGGGTGCTTCTGTTTGATGAGCCGCTCGCCAATCTGGATCCGGCTGCCGGTAAGCATGCCATCGCGCTGATCGATGAGATCGGCAGGGAAAAGAACATGACGATCCTCATCATCGAACATCGGCTGGAGGATGCGCTGTACCGTGCTGTCGACCGGATCGTGGTGATGAATGAGGGGCGGATTCTGGCGGACGCGCCTCCGGATGAACTGCTCTGCACGGACGTGCTGAACCGGGTGGGGATCCGGGAGCCTTTGTATCTGACGGCCATCAGGCATGCGGGCTGCACGCTGCGTCCTGACGATCATCCGTCCTCAATCGAGAGGATGAACCTGAAGCCCTACCGAGATGCGGTTTGCTCCTGGTATGAACAGACTGCGCCGGAAGCGCCCGCGGAGACAGGCAAAGTGGTGCTGTCCGTCCGGGACGTAAGCTACGAATACCGGTCCGGCGAACCGGTTCTGAAAAACATTCATTTTGACATCTATGAGGGAGAGATGCTTGCCATCGTCGGAAAAAACGGCGCGGGCAAATCGACCCTCTCCTCCCTGATCTGTGGTTTTCTGACACCCACGTCTGGCAGTATTCTGCTGGATGGCAGCGATATTGCCCCGCTCTCTGTCAAGGAACGGGGAGAGCGGATCGGACTGGTGATGCAGAGTCCCAATCAGATGATCTCCAAGCCGATGATCAGGGAGGAGGTGGGACTGGGACTCGTGGCACGAGGAGTACCGGATAGCCAGGTGACGCAGCGGGTGGATAACACCCTGAAAATCTGCGGATTGTGGCCCTACAGGAACTGGCCGGTCGGTGCACTTTCCTTTGGTCAGAAGAAACGCGTGTCCATCGCGTCCATCCTTGTCATCAAGCCGCGCCTGCTCATCCTCGACGAGCCGACAGCCGGTCAGGATTACCGTCACTATACGGAGATCATGGAGTTTCTGCGCAGGCTGAACCGGGAGACGGGAATCACCATTCTGATGATCACCCATGACATGCATCTGATGCTGGAGTATACAGACCGCTCGATTGTGCTGGCGGACGGCGAGCAGATTGCCGACACGACACCGGCCTATGTCCTGACGGATTCATCGATCTGTGAGCGGGCGAGCCTGAAGGAGACCTCCCTCTACCCGCTGGCGATCGCCTGCGGAATCAGCCGGCCGGGCGCATTTGTGGAACGATTCATCGCCTGTGACAGGGAGAACCGCAGGAACCTGTTCGGAGAGAAGCCTCACGGGGAGCCTTGGGAGGTGCAAGGATGACCCGCCTGATTTCCTACGAGAAAAAGGACACCTGGATTCACCGGCTGTCGGGATTTACCAAGCTGGTGTTCTTCCTTGTCTGGTGCATCACCAGCGCGCTGACCTTCGATACACGGGTGCTCGTGGTGATGCTTGGCATCGGAGTCTTCATTTTCCTGTCTTCCGCGACAAAATGGAAGCAGGTGGACAGCGTCTTTCGGGTGATTCTGTTTTTCATGGTACTGAACCTTCTGTTCATCTTCCTCTTTTCCCCTTATGAGGGGACGAAGATCTACGGAACCAGGACGGAGCTTGCCGCGCTTCCGTTCGGGATCCGGCTGACAGCGGAGCAGCTCTTCTACGAATTCAATGTAATGCTCAAGTATTTCACGGTGGTTCCCGGCGTCTTCATCTTTCTCGTGACCACGGATCCGAGCGAGTTTGCGGCATCCCTCAACGGGGTGGGGATCCCCTATTCCGTATCCTATGCCGTGGCCATCACGCTCAGATACATTCCGGACGTGCAGGATGATTACCGAAGAATCCGGAATGCGCAGGAGGCGCGGGGACTGGATATGAGTGTGAAAGCAAAGCTTATGACCCGCATCCGCCGGGTGGCGAGCATCATTTTCCCGCTGCTGTTTTCCACCATGGAAAAGATCGAGGTGGTATCCAACGCCATGGAGCTGCGTGGCTTCGGCAAGCGGAAAAAACGCAGCTGGTATGCGAAAAAACCGCTGACGCGAACGGATAAGGGCGTCATTGCGTTTGTGCTGCTTTTTATGGCTGCCGCCATGATCGTCACCTGGGCGGACGGAAGCCGTTTCTACAATCCTTTTCAGTGATCCGTCCCGGACGGATCATGTGCAATCGTCGTTGATTGAGGAGCGGTCTGCTCCTCAATGTAGCGCAGGATTTCCTGAAGCTCCTCCTCGGATACCCCTGCCTCCAGCAGGGCTTCTCTATTTTCCCGGATACGCAGTCCAAGCTCAAGGTAACGTTCCTGTTCCGAGCTGTTTTCTGCTGCATCGGCAGCCGTTGCGGATTCACTGGCGGCGGCGATCTGTCTGCGGGCCAGAACGCCCATGGTGACAGCCAGAATGATGCCGGCCGCACAGGCGGCAGCGGCTGCGGAATGAAGGGTGGCAGACCGGATGCGCAGCATGCGGTCCCGCGCGCGGTACCGCTTCAGCGCTGCGCTGACCTCCGCGCAGGAGGCATAGCGGCCCTTCGGATCCGGATTCGTGCATTTTCTGATGACTGCATCCAGCGATACGGAGAGATCGGGATTCTGCGCCCGGATGGAAAGCGGTGCCTTATGGTGGCCGGGAGGCTGACAGCCGGTCAGCAGCGCGTAAAGTGTGGTGCCCAGGCAGTAAATATCGGTGCGCACATCGATCCGCCCGTTTCCGTCAAATTGTTCCGGAGCAGCATAGCCCGGGGTGCCCATGGAGACCGTTTGCCGGATGACCGGATCTGCCTCCGCCACGGCGCCGAAATCGATCAGGGAGAGGCGCCCGTCCGCCCTGAGAATGATGTTGCCGGGCTTCAAGTCGCGGTAAACAAATGGCGGCTTCTGCTCATGCAGACAGGAGAGAATGTCGCAGAGCGAAACACCCCACCGGACGGCGTCGTCCTGGGACTGTGCGCCCTGATCGGAGAGCAGCTTTGATGCGGTCCTTCCCTCGATATACTCCATGACGAGAATCGGTTCACCGGGGGATTCCTCGATGACATCAAGGATTTCCGGTATGCCCGGGTGCTTCAGCTGCGTCAGAATGGCCAGCTCTAAGCGCAGGCTCCGGCGTGCCAGATCGATGTCCGGAATATCCCGTCTGAGCTGCTTGACGGCAACCTTTTTTCCGGTTCGTGTGTGAATCGCCAGATAAACGCGGCTTTGACCGCCCTGACCGATCAGGGACAGGATGCGGTATCTGTCGTCGAGAAGGAAACCGACGCAAAGCCCGCCTTCTGCCGTCAGCATGGCGCCGCCAGTTCCGATGCCGCTTTTCGACGGGGCGCGAAAGCAGGGACATCCACGGTAAACGAAAGCCAGATGACAGAGATATTATCATGTTCCCCGCGATGCTTGATGTTGCTGATCAGCTGCTTCAGCGTGCGGAGCATCTCCTTCTCGCTGCGGATATCCTCTCTGCAGAGCGCATCCCGGAGCTCCTCATCGTGGAGTCTGCGCCAGAACCCGTCCGTACAGAGCAGCACCGAGGTGTTTTCAAGGAGGGTTCCGCTCCGAAAATCCGGCCGGACAACAGGGGAAGCACCGACACACTGCAGCAGAATGCTCTTTTTATCTGACAGGGACGCCTGGGCAGGCGTGAGAATCCCGGCATCCAGCTGTCGCTGGACGAGGGAATGATCATGGGTCAGACGTTTCAGAGAGCGCCCGTCCGTCACATAGAGCCGGGAATCTCCGACGTGCATCACCAGGTAACGGGAACCGATCAGCAGAAATGCCACCGTCGTTGTGCCCAGGCGGGTTCCCTGACTTTTCCCGTACAGAGCCAGCCGTTCGTTCATTTCCGAGAGGATCCCCTGCCAGGCGATCCGGACGTGATGCATGGCGGATTGAATATCTGCCTGCGAATTCCCCATGCCGCGGATCATTTTGATGAAGTCGTTTCGGAACCAGTGTTCCATCCGTCCGGTCAGAGCGGCGCTTGCCACCTCCCCCATGGACAGACCGCCCAGGCCGTCGCAGACCAGGGCGAAACAGATACGGCCGAGGGTTTTGCTGGACGCGGTCCTGATCAGCAGCGCGTCCTGATTGACCTGTCCCCGCGCGCCGACATCCGTCAGCGCGACCTTTCTCATATGAAATTGCATGAAACTCCCATCCGGGGAAATCAAAAACGGACGAAGAAATCATGTGAGGGTGGATTTTGGTCCGTTAACATGGAAACCGCGACGCAGAAACGCGTACGCAAACACCGGTATGAAGAACCGGTGAAAGCAATCTTAGACAATCGGACGGCATTTGTCAAGAGGAACATGATTTGGTACAATGGATAACCATGAACACCGAAGAAAGCACCGCCTTTATCCGGGAAAAAATCAAAGAGCGGCCGATCAACAAACGAAAGCTCTTCAGACGCACGGTTCTTACGGCCGTGCTCGCGATCGTGTTCGGCGGGGTGGCCTGCCTGTCGTTTCTGGTGCTGGAACCCTTTTTCTCTGCGCGCATCGCACAGGAGGAGCCGCAGATCATCACCTTTCCCGCTCTGGACGACGAAATCAGGCCCGAGGATCTCTATGCGGACGACCAGGAGATCGTGGCGGCACAGGAACAGGTGGTCGCAGAGTCCATACAGGCGAGCATTGAGGCTTCCGAACAGGACCGGATCAACGCAGCGGTCGCGTCGGCCATCAGCCGCATGCAGCTGGACAAGAGTGACGCCGGTGAGCTCTATCATTCGCTGAAACAGGTCGCCACAGAGGCCTCCCGTTCGCTGGTTCTGGTCCGCTGTGCCACAACGGCGGATGTTTTTGTCGGCGGCACCATAGAGAGAAGCGGCGAAAAACCGGGACTGATCGTGGCGGACAACGGCGTTGAGATGCTGATCCTGACCTACACATCCATTCTGGAGGACGGTTCCGAGCTTTCGGTCACCTGGAAGGACGGACATGAGAGTCCGGCGACGTGCAAGATGGCAGATGAGGACACGGGGCTCTGCGTGCTGTCGGTTCCCAAGCGGTTTCTTGAATCGGGCACACAGGCACAGATCGCACCCGCACCGCTCGGCTCGTCGGCGAGCCGCTCGCTGACGGGAACGCCGGTTATTGCAACCGGCAGTCCGGCCGGTATCTATGCCTCCCTGTGTTACGGAATGATCGTTTCCGAAAAGCTTCCGGTGGACCGGATCGACAAGGCGCTGAAGGTGTATGCCACGGACATCTACGGCGGCGGGGAATCCGCAGGATTTCTGCTCAATTACACCGGTCAGGTGATCGGTATGATCTACCCTGAGCCGGTGGCCGGTGTCGATGAAAACCGGATCATCGCCTATTCCATCACCGAGCTGAAGCGTCTGATCGAGCACCTGGTCAACGGAACGCCGATCCCCTACGCCGGGATTCACGGCGCGAGCATCACGGGTGATATTGCGGAGATACTGCATATGACGGAGGGCGCCTGTGTGCTGGGCACGGAAATGGGTTCTCCGGCCATGACTGCCGGCCTTCAGAGCGGCGATATCATTGTTTCCTGCGCGAACAGTCCGGTGGAATCCTGGGATGCCTTCGCACAGATTCTTTCAGAGCAGTCCCCCGGGGACGAGCTGTCTCTGGAAATAAGACGGCAGGGACCCGCGGAGCTTCTTTCCCTGCAGCTGACCATACCCATCAGTGAGGTGACGCAATGAAATTTATCAAAGATCTGCTTCCCGGAGACCGGGTCAATGACATTTACCTGTGCAAGCAGAAAAACAGCGCTGTTACGAGAAACGGCAAGAACTATGAAAACTGCATCCTGCAGGACAAGAGCGGTCAGATAGACGCCAAGATCTGGGAACCGGACAGTCAGGGGATCGGCGAGTTCCAGGCGATGGATTACGTTGAAATCGTGGGCGATGTCTCCCAGTTTAACGGGGCGCTTCAGGTGAGCATCAAGCGGGCGCGCTTCGTCGATCCGGGGAGTGTTGATACCTCGCTCTTTTTCCCGGTATCCGCTAAGGACAGGGAGGAGATGACCGCGGAGCTGCTTCGGCTTGTTGACACCGTCCAGAATCCGCATCTGCATACGCTCCTGGATTCCTTCTTCCGCAAGGACGAGGACCTGATGAAGCGCTTTTGCCGTTCTTCCGCAGCCAAATCCGTTCACCACGCCTTTATCGGCGGTCTGCTGGAGCACACCCTGAATGTCGTGCATCTGTGTGACGACTACTGCGGGCGGTATCCCGAGCTGGACCGCGATCTGCTGATCACAGCGGCGATCTGTCATGATATCGGCAAAACAAGGGAGCTTTCCGCTTTTCCGCTGAATGACTACACGGATGAGGGGCAGTTCGTGGGACATATCGTGATCGGTGCGCAGATGCTGGAACAGAAAATAGCCATGATGGAGGGTTTTCCGCAGGAGCTGCGCATGAAGCTCATCCACTGCATTCTCGCGCACCACGGAGAATATGAATTCGGCTCGCCCAAGAAACCGGCGATCATGGAGGCCGTGGCGCTCAATCTCGCAGACAATACCGACGCCAAGCTGGAGTCCTTCAGGGAGGCGTTACAGGCCGCCCCGGAGGGATCCGGCGGATGGATCGGATATAACAGGCTCTTCGAGAGCAATCTGTACAAGGAATGATGAAGCGATCCTCATAACGACGGTCATCAGGACTCCGTCATCTGCTACGCAGATGACACCTCATGACGACGGTCGTGTGCAGAGCAGAAGCGCTCAAGCCGTTCGAGCGCACGCTTCAGATCATCCATGGAATAGGCATAGGAAATGCGGATATAGCCTTCCCCGCAGTCGCCGAAGGCCGTGCCCGGCACGACGGCAAGCCTTTCTTCCCTGAGCAGACCGGTCGCGAATTCTTCGCTGGTCATCCCGAATTTCCGAATGGAGGGAAAGGCGTAGAACGCACCGAAGGGCTCGAAACAGTCAAGACCCATCTCCTTGAAGGCGTGAAGCAGATAGCGTCTGCGCCGATCGTATTCCTCCCGCATCATGGCGACGTCCTCATCCCCGTTTCGAAGCGCTTCAATTCCCGCATACTGACTGGTCGTCGGTGCGCACATGATCGCAAACTGATGGATCTTGATCATCTGTTTGATGATCTTCTCCGGCCCGACCGCATAACCAAGCCGCCAGCCGGTCATGGCATAGGCCTTGGAAAAGCCGTTGATCACAATCGTGCGCTCCTGCATCCCCGGAAGCGAAGCGATGGATACATGTCGGCTTCCGTAGGTCAGTTCGCTGTAAATCTCATCGGAGATCACGTAGAGATCCTTTTCCGCCACCACCCGGGCGATGGCTTCCAGATCGGAGCGATCCATGACTGCGCCGGTGGGGTTGTTCGGATAGGGCAGCACCAGAATTTTCGTTTTATCCGTACATTTTTCCAGAATTTCGTCAGGCTTCAGCCGGAAATCATTCTCCCCCTTTAGTTCGATGATGACGGGCACGGCGTCTGCCAGCACCGCACAGGGCTCATAGGAGACGTAGGAGGGCTGCGGAATCAGCACCTCGTCGCCGGGATCCGTCATCGCGCGCAGAGCCAGATCAATGGCCTCCGATCCGCCTACGGTGACGAAGGATTCCGTCATCGGCTGATAGGTCAGACCCTGCGTCCGCTTCATATAGCGGCAGATCTCCTCCCTGAGCTCCTTCAGGCCCGAATTGGAGGTGTAGTAGGTCCGGCCCTTTTCCAGCGAATAAATGCCCTCCTCCCGGATGTGCCAGGGGGTGTCAAAATCAGGCTCGCCCACGCCCAGAGAGATGGCATCGTCCATCTCCTGCACGATGTCAAAAAACTTCCGGATGCCGGAGGGCTTGATCTGTGTTACCTTGTCAGACAGCGGATTTCTCATGGGGATACACGCTCTCTGGTATCCTCCGGCTTCTTCGCGAGGATGGTTCCGTGATCCTTATATTTCTTCAGGATGAAGTGCGTGGCGGTACTCAGAATCGAGTCCATGGTGGAGAGCTTGTTGGACACGAAGCCCGCGACCTCCTGCAGACTCTTGCCCTCCAGAATCACCATCAGATCAAAACCGCCGCTCATCAGATAGACACTCTGAACCTCGGGATATTTGTAAATCCGTTCCGCGATGCTGTCAAAGCCCAGACCGCGCTGCGGTGTCACGCGCACCTCGATGAGTGCGCTCACCTCCTCGATGGAGGTTTTGGACCAGTCGATCATCGTGTGATAGCCGCAGATGAAACCCTCCTCCTCCATCGATTTCCATTCGTTCGCCAGATCGATCTCCGGAACACCGAACATCACGGCCAGTTCATCAAGACCGGCGCGCGCATTCCGTTCGATGTAGGTCAACAGCTTCTTTCTGAGCTCTCTGTTTTCAGCCATGTTTTGCTCCTCTTATCCTTCTTTTCTCACTCCGTGCTTTCAAGACCCTCAGGCGAATCCTCCTCCACCTCCACTGTATCATCGGATGGCTCCTGTGGCGGTGCTTCCTGCGGCGCGGGCTCCGGAGCGGGCGGCAGGGTCACCTGCGGCAATGCCGCGCCCGCGCGCACCGCATCGGCCACTGCCTTGACCTGATCGATCGAAGCGGTTGCGATGGCCTGAGCGAGGCGGTCTGCCACCGCCGGATCGGAGGTGGCCGTGCCGACGGTCGCCGTGCGCGGAACCATCTTATAGGTGGACTTGTTGATCACCTCCCGGCTGATCTGCTCGCCCTTTTCGGTCACCACCTTCCAGAGCTGCGCCTTGTAACCGATATGAGCACTCTGAATGCTGATTTCTCCGGCAGGAAGGGAAGCGTTGGCGTTGACGACCTCCGTGTCCGGTTTGGTGATCTCCAGTGTCTCACTCTCGAAGGAAACCTTGTGATCCGGATCTCTGGTCTCCTTTCCGTAGACATTGAAGGTGATATGCTTGTCGTCCGTTGTAATGCCCTCGATGTAGATCGGCGAGTCCGTGTTGTTGACGAACCGGAAATCCTTGTGGGAGCTTTCCGCAATGGCCGCATCGGCGGACGGAGACACATAACCCACGATCATGGAGTGATTGTGGCGTTCCGTAACCTCCAGCTCGGAGAGCAGGACGGCGTTGTAGAGTGTCGTGGAAACCTGACAGATTCCTCCGCCCAGTGAATCCACGACCTGGCCGTTCAGATAGGAGCCGGCCAGCTTGTAGCCGTTGTCCTCCGTGAACGGGGTGATGTGCTCCAGCACGGAATATTCCTCTCCGGGATAGACGGTTGCGTCGCCGGCGAGGCGGCAGCCGTTTTCCACATTGGCCCGTCTGGCGCCGCCGGAGCTCTTGTAGCTGGTCGTGTAGGTTCCCAGCAGATCGCGGACATTCTCCAGATCGGATTTTCCGCCCAGAGGCTCCTGGACGAGCATGACCAGCTCGATCTCCTTCGGTCCGAAATCCCATCCGTCCGAGACGGCTGACAGGATAGCTTCTCTGGAGGCCTCCTTGTCAAGCGCGATCCCGCTGTGCCCGTCCGTGATGACAAATTCATCATCCACGCGGTGCAGCTCATAATTGACGGCCTTTTCCTCGTAGCGTTCCTCGTTTTCACTCAGCCAGGCCTGCACCAGCTCCTCGTCCAGGGACACGTCCAGCGGCAGCTCCTTCGTCTGGTGTTCCAGATCCTTCAGCTCCTTGTACCGCTTGACCGCGTTGCCGCGGCGGCCATAGTCAAACGCATCCTCCACGATCTCGGGATTGCGCCAGGTGATTCCCAGTGCGCGCGGCGTCATCCCCTGTTCGCTGCCGGTTTCCGGATCCTTAAAGGTCAGCCTGACCCCGGCGGACTTTTCGATGAAGGCTTCCACACGGATCTTTGCTTCCTCCGCCGTGAGGCCGCCGACATCCACGGGACCGACGTAAATGCCGCGCGGGATTTTCTGCGGGGTATTTGGCAGGGCGCGCTTGCCCGCGGCGGCTTTGTCCGGCGTAAGAAGCAGCACGGCCAGAAACAGGGTCAGTGCGGCGATCCGCATCGCCGGGCGAAGGAATCTATGGTATAATACAGGCGTTGGCTGGTTTGGCCTATGCATTCCAAACATGGAAAACTGCTCCGTTCAGGTAAGGAAGCGCCTGCGGGGGCGTTTCCATAACAAGTGTTACAATATCGATATCGAAAAGAGATTATAGCATGTTTTTTCCCCTGTTGACAAGTTTTATCATCTTTGTCGCGATTGTGCAGATCATGATCCGGCGCAGTGATTCCAGGCAGAAATCGGACACGGCTGAATTTCTGCGCAGGGAACAGGAGAGCAATTTTGTCAGGAAAAAGAGTCTGGATGATCTGGACTATATCCGCATTCCCGTTGACCGTCTGCCCTTCGGTGCGCTGCCGGAAAACCCGGAGGTACGGGATGCGGAGGATACCGTGTACAGGCTGGCGGAGGAAAAGATCGTCAATCTGACCGGGATTTCCAATACGGATCTGAAGCTTCGCTATGGTACGGCCAACATCACACCGCTCACACAGTATGACCTGAACTATCTGGAGCTGGCGCGCGCCCTGCAGAAATGGGGGAAGGAACTCTACGCCTCGCATTGCTACAGCGAGGCGCGGACGGTGCTTGAGTTTGCGATCGACACCCGCACGGACGTCACGCAGACCTGGCATCTCTATATCGAATGTATCCGCTATCACGCGGGACTCTCTGACGGGGAAAGCCGCGCCGTGCTACAGAGCCGGATTCCCATCGCCGAGTCGCTGGAATCACTCTCCAAAGACGCGATTCTCGCGGAACTGAAGAGTGTCTGAAGAACGATCGTGCGGAACGTTTGCACCGGTTTTACGGTGTGGCAATTTCCCGTGGGCCGCTCCCGATCTCCACGATATAGAAATCGGCCTCAATGCCTGTCTTTTCGCGATAGACACGACCCAGCTTTTCACAGTAGGAGGAGACGGCATCGTCATCCACAATGGCCACCGTGCAGCCGCCGAAGCCGCCGCCGGTGATGCGGGCGCCCACGACGCCGGGAAGCTTCCATGCTTCCTCCGCCAGAATGTCGATCTCCGGACAGGAGACATCGTAATCGTCCCGGAGAGAGACGTGGGATTCGTTCATCAGGCGGCCGAAGGCCTCGATGTTTCCGTCCTGCAGCTCCCGGACAGCCTGCACCGTCCGGGCATTCTCATAGACCGCGTGCTTTGCCTTGCGTCTCCGGTCTTCATCCGCAATCGCGTCCTTATGCGCCTCAAACTCCTCCGGAGTAAGCTCCCCCAGCGCATGGATCGGCACGACGCGCTGTAAGTCCGCCAATGCCGCCTCGCAGGTCTTCCGCCTGTCGTTGTAGCCGGAATCCGTCAGCTGATGCTTGACTTTGGAATTGGTGATGACGAGCTTTCTGCCCTTTAAGACCACCGGCGCATAGGTGTAGGAAAGATCCGCCGTATCCAGGAAGATGGCGTGCCCCTCCTTTCCCATGGCGGAAGCAAACTGATCCATGATCCCGCACTGCATGCCGTTGTAGTTGTTTTCGGAATACTGTCCGATTTTGGCAAGCTCCACCAGATCCACCGGCAGGCCGTAGAGCTCCCGCAGGACAAAGCCTGTCAGCACCTCCAGCGATGCCGAGCTGGAAAGGCCGGATCCGTTGGGAATGTTGCCGTAAATGGCCATTTCAAAGCCCTCCGGGAGAGGCATCCCCCGCCCGGCGAAGGCCCAGACGACCCCCAGAGGATACATGGTCCAGCCGCTCTTGCCCTCCTGCGCGAGATCCTTCGTTGAAAATTCCTCGAAATGATCCCCTTTGCCGTTCATGGAAAAAAGACGGATCCTGTCGTCCTTTCTGCGCCGTGCCGCCGCATAGGTTCCGATGGTCAGTGCGCAGGGGAAGACGTGTCCGCCGTTGTAATCGGTGTGTTCGCCGATGAGATTGACGCGGCCCGGGGCAAAGAAAAACCGCACATCCTCCGCGTCACCGTACTGTGCCGCAAACTGCTCCTTCAGATCCCGGAGAATTTCCGCTTCCGTTTTTTTCTGATCCATGGCCGCCTCCTGATGTAAATTGACTTTTATCCCTGCCTTCATTATAGAATCCACACCGACATCGGTCAACGGTTTGACACCATGCGGCGTATAAGGTATCATTTTCAGCGGTAAGGAAGGGTTTTTCATGCGGGAACTGGAATATCCGTTTAACTCAAACGACATCCTGAAACGAGCCAGACGCCTGAAGAGAGAGCTGCTGGCCCGGGGAAGCGGGCGTCTGAAAAAGAAGATTGCCGTCCTCGGCGGCTCCACCACACACGATATCATCCGTGCGATGGAGCTGTTTCTGCTGGATGCCGGGATCGAACCGGAATTTTACGAATCGGAATATGCACAGTACTGGCAGGACGCCATGTTTCCGGGGGAGAAGCTTTCGACATTTGCCCCGGATATCGTGCTGATCTGCACGAGTGTCCGCAACATCCGGACCTGGCCGCAGATCGGCGACAGCACGGAGCAGATTGCCCGGCTGGAGGAGGAGGAAATCGCCCGGTACACCGGCATGTGGGACAAGCTTTCGGCGGATTACCACTGCCCTGTGATCCAGAACAACTTTGAGGATCCCTCCTGGCGGCTGATGGGCAACCGCGACGGTTGGGACAGTCACGGCAGGGTGCGCTATGTCCGCAGGCTCAACGAACGCTTCGCGGCCTATGCGGAGGCGCACGAAAGCTTTTACCTCTGCGATCTGGCCTACATCGCCGCCTCCTACGGACTGGACAGATGGCACGATCCGCTCTACTGGTATATGTACAAATACGCGATGGGCATGGAGGCCATTCCGTATTACGCGTGGAATGTCGCGGCCATCATCCGCTCCCTGTTCGGCAAAAATAAAAAGGCGCTGGTGCTCGATCTTGACAACACCCTGTGGGGCGGCGTCGTCGGGGACGACGGCGTGGAGAATCTGGAAATCGGAGAGGAGACTGCCGTCGGAGAGGCCTATGCGGAGTTTCAGGAATATCTCCGGGCACAGAAGGAGATCGGGGTGCTTCTGACGGTCGACTCCAAGAACGACGAGGAAAATGCCCTCGCGGGTCTTTCTCATCCGGACGGCAGGCTGAAGCCCGAGGATTTCGTCTGTATCAAGGCAAACTGGGAGCCCAAGAGCGTCAACGCCGCCGGGATAGCACAGACCCTCCACATCCTGGAGGATTCGCTGGTCTTTGTGGACGACAATCCGGCGGAACGGGAAATTGTGCGGCAGCAGCTGCCCGGCACGGCCGTGCCGGAGCTTCCCCGCGAACCGGAGCAGTATTTACGGATCCTTGACCGGTCGGCCTTTTTCGAGGTGACGAACCTGACGGAGGACGATCGCGGCCGGACGCAGATGATGCGGGCCAATGCCGACCGGGAGGCCCTAAAGAGCACCTTTGCCGACTACGGGGCCTACCTGCGCTCGCTGGAAATGACCGCGCGGATCCATGCCTTTGATCCCGTTCATTATGCGAGGATCTCCCAGCTGACCAATAAGAGCAATCAGTTCAACCTGACTACCAGGCGTTTCACGCAGGACGAGATTGCCGCTCTGGCGGAGGATGAGCATAGCATCACGCTGTGCGGGAGTCTTGCGGACCGCTTTGGGGATAACGGGATCGTGTCTCTGGTCGCAGGCCGGGTGGAGGGCAGCGAGTGCCATATCACGCTGTGGCTCATGAGCTGCCGGGTTTTAAAGCGCGGCATGGAACAGGCCATGATGGATGCGCTTGCGGCAGAATGTGCAAAGCGCGGCGTCACGAAAATCTTTGGATATTATTATCCCACGGCCAAAAACGGAATGGTCAGGGATTTCTATGATGAACGCGGTTTTGCGCTGATAAAGAGCGATGAAGAGGGCAATACGATCTGGGTGCTCGATCCGGTCGGGGCTTACGAACCGCAGAACCAGTTTATCCGCGTCACAGAGGGAGGAGAGCAATGAGCAGAGAAGAGGTACTGGAGCGGCTTCAGCCGGTTTTCAGGGATGTGTTTGACGACGATTCCATCACCGTGACCGCGGAAACGACAGCGGCGGACGTCGACGGCTGGGATTCCCTGGAGCATATCAATCTGATCAATGCCGTGGAGCAGGCATTCGGAATGAAATTCGACATGGGACAGATTCTGACCATGAAGAATGTCGGCGAGATGGCGGATATCATTCTGAGCAGGATATGAAAGTCCATCACGTCGGATATCTTACCAAAAGGCTGGACAAAACCCTTGCGGAATTCCTCCGTCTGGGCTACCACACGGAAAAAGAGGCGGCTTATGACAGCGTGCGGGACGTCAACATTGCCTTCGTGCAAAACGGCGCCTACCGGGTGGAGCTGATCGAACCCGCAGGCGAAGGCTCCCCGCTGGCCCCGCTTCTGTCCCGGTACAAAAACACTCCCTATCATATCTGCTATGAGACGGAGGATCTGGAGGTATCCGAAAAGGAACTGGTCGAAGCGGGCTATACCGTCTTTCAGCCCGCTGCACCGGCGCCGTGCATCGACGGACGCCGGGTCGAGTTTCTTCTCCACCGTTCCATGGGAATCATCGAGCTGTTAGAGGTGTAACGGACATGCTCTCCTGGTCCATGGAACTGACATCCTTCCGTTTTCTCTGCTTTTTTGCCCTGCTGCTTTTCCTCTGGTATTTCCTGCCGGTGCTCACGGGCGGCAGGGGGCAGCGGATGGTTCTGCTTGCCGCAAGCCTTCTGTATTATCTGTTCGCCGGCAACGGTCTGCTGATCCTGTTCCCGCTCACCAGCGCTCTTGCCACCTTCTGGTGCGTGCGCGGCATCACCAAAACGGAGAAAACGGATACGCGCAGGCGAAGAGGCTTTCTTATCTTTCTGATGGTTGTCCTGCTTGGCAGTCTTGTCGCCTTCAAGGTGATGGGCTATTTCGGCATCCGCCCGGGCGGATACGGAGCGCCCCTCGGACTGTCCTTCTACACCTTCATTCTGCTCGGGTATTTCCTGGACGTGTACAACGGCATTGATGAGGGCGGCGTGGATCTGGCGGGCACGGTGCTCGGCGGCATGTATTTTCCGCTCATGACCTCCGGCCCGATCGTGCGGTTTAAAGACTTCGCCGGTCAGTTTTCGCTGCGGCACCGGCTGCAGTACGATGCACTGGTTTTCGGACTGCAGCGCATGCTTTGGGGATTTTTCAAGCAGCTGGTGATTTCCCAGCGGCTCGGAAAGATTGTGGACACGGTCTACGCGGCCGGATCCGGCTACACCGGCTGGTATATCTGGCTCGGCACCGTCTGCTTTGCGTTTCAGCTCTACACCAATTTCTCCGGCTGCATGGATATTGTGCTCGGCCTGTCGGAGGCGCTGGGCCTCTCTCTTCCCGAGAATTTCCGCCTGCCGTTTCTTTCAAGGACGATCTCCGAGTACTGGAGACGCTGGCACATCACGCTGGGCACCTGGATGCGGGATATGGTGTTTTACCCGCTGCTTCGTTCCCGGTTCTTTATGGAACAGGGAAAACGCCTGACCGCCCGTTTCGGCAAAAAAACGGGAAAGAAGCTCAACACCTGGGGCGCCATGTTTGTTCTCTGGCTCTCGGTGGGTTTCTGGCACGGCGGCGCGCTCAAATATGTCATCGGCTCGGGTCTCCTGCACTGGCTGTATATCGTTGTGGGTGAGGCGACGCAGCCGTTTTTCACAAAGCTCCTCTCCGAAAGGCTTCATCTGGATCCGAAGAGCCGGTTTCTGGATGCGCTTCGGGTGATCCGGACCTTCTTCCTGGTCTGCGTCGGTTTCGTGTTTTTCCGGGCGGACTCCACCGGACATGCCTGTCTGCTGCTTTTCCGTGCGCTTCCCTGGAAAACGGCCGTTCCGCCTGACGGCGGGCTGTTCGCCATGGGACTTGGCTGGATCGAATGGGGCGTTCTGCTTATCTCTCTGGTCATCCTGATCGCAGTGGAGCTGATCAATGAGAAGCACAGCGACGGCGGGGGGATCAGGAACCGGATCGCGGCCATGCCGATCGCAATCAGATGGCTGTTGTGGTTTGCGCTGCTGTTCTATGTGGTGCTGTTAGGGGAGTACGGTCCCGGCTACAGCGCTGCGGAATTCATATACAGGGGGTTCTGATGAACCGGTCACAGGCGTGCAGGGCAGGCATATTTATTCTACTTTTCATCCTTCTGACCACGGGACTGACCTATATCCTGCGGACGAACGGAGATGTCAAGGATCGCTTTACGGGGTTCTATTCGGAGCCCGCGGACAGCATCGACGTGGTGGCCATCGGGTCCAGTCCGGTCTATCCGTGTATTGCGACACCGCTTCTTTATCACGATACGGGGATCCGCCTTTACCCGCTTTCGACGAATATGCAGCGGCCGGTGGCGGCGCCTTATCTGATGAGAGAGGTCAGAAAAACGCAGCATCCGCAGCTGTTTATTGTGGAAATCCGAATGTTTGCCGCCGCGGACGAGGATCTGAGGAGCAATATGGCACATACGAGAGGGGTTACGGACAATCTGCGGTATTCCCTGAACAGAATCCGCACGGTGCGCGCGATGGTGGGCCCCGAGGACGACCCGCTTTCGTATTATCTGGATATTTTCAAGTATCATTCCAACTGGAAGACGCTGGTGCTCGTCAAGCAGCTCAGGGATGTGTTTTATGTCTGGCCGGATGATCTGAAGGGATATGTCACGCAGGATTGTGTGGGTCCCTGCGAGCCTGCGGATGTGTCGGGGATCTGCGAGAGCGAGCCGATACCCGAAGAGCAGGAGGAGGCGCTTACCGCCGTGTTCCGGGAACTGGAGAAGGGCGGCGAGAAGGGGCTGTTCCTTGTGCTGCCCTACGCCGAGGATGAGAAGAGTGCCAGGAGGTTTAATTATATCCGGGAGCTTGTGGAGGCGCGCGGATATGATTTTCTGGATATGAACAGGGTTTCGGACGGTCCGGTTCTGGACTATGAGCTGGAGTTCAACGATTACGGAAATCACACCAATGCGCTTGGTGCCGCCAGGGTGACGGCATGGCTGGAGGGGTGGCTTAAGGAGCATTACGATCTTCCGGATCATCGGGGGGTGCAGCAGGACCGGGGTCCCATCGGTGCGCTTCTCTGGGGCGGCGGAGATTCCTGGGAGAAGGCGTATGAGCAGTATGCCGCCGAGTATGCGGCAGCCGCCGATACGATCAGGGATCGCTATGAACGACAGGAGTTTTACGTGGCGGAGGAGGAGTAGATCCTGCGATCGATTCGCCCGCTGATCTGCTGCGGATGAGCCGGTGTTCCGCACGGATACGCGGAGCGTCGCAAATACGCTTGACACTGCAGGGTACATCCACTACCATGAAGTCGTAGCGATACGGTAACTCAACGAATTCTGACACCTCATGAATGAACGGGCTCTGAGAATACTGGAATATGACAAAATAGTGGCCGCCCTGGCGGAGCATGCGGACTCTGCACCGGGGCGGACGCTTTGTCTTGCGCTTCTTCCTTCCGCCGATCGGTCGGAGATTCTTGCGCGCCTTTGCAACACCCGGGATGCAATCGAACGGTATCTGAAAAAAAGTGAGGTTTCCTTCGGCTCCTGCTTTGACGGAAAAGAAGTGCTGCAGGCGCTCAGACTTGGCCGAAGCCTGGAGGCGGGGACGCTCCTTCGGACAGCGCTGTTTCTTTATCATGTGGGACGAATCCGCTCCTACGGACAGTCGGAGGAGGAGCGGCAGGATACGCTCTCTCCGTATTTTGAAGCGCTGGTGCCGATGAAGGAGCTGTCGGAAGAGATCAGACGCTGCATTCTCTCCGAGAGTGAAATTGCGGACGATGCAAGCCCGGGTCTGAAGCAGGCACGGCGCAGCATCACCAGAATCGGCGAACAGATCCGCAGAGAGCTCTCCCAGATGGCGACAGGGTCGCTTCGGCAGTATCTGCAGGACGGCGTCATCACGATGCGCGGAGACCGCTACTGTCTGCCGGTACGTGCGGAATACAAAGCGCAGGTCAACGGCATTGTCCATGACGCCAGCGCTTCGGGGCAGACCCTGTTTATCGAGCCGCAGAGCATCGTAAACCTGAACAACTCCCTGCGGGAGGCGCGGCTTGCGGAGCAGGAGGAGATCGAGAAGGTGCTGGAGGACCTGTCCTCGCGTCTGGCCGTTCGCTCGGATGATCTGGCATTTGATCTGGAGACGGCGGCATTCCTGGATTTCACCTTTGCCAAGGCAAAGCTTGCGCTGGAAACCGGTGCGATGGTGCCGCATTTCAACGAGCGGCAGGCTTTCATCCTGCGGCGTGCCAGACATCCGCTCATTCCGGAAAAGAAAGCGGTGCCCATCGATGTCTATCTCGGGGACGCCTTTGATCTGCTGATCATCACCGGTCCCAACACCGGTGGCAAGACCGTCACCTTGAAGACCGTGGGGCTGCTCACACTCATGGGGCAGGCGGGACTTGCGATCCCCGCGGGAGACCGGTCGGAGCTGGCCGTGTTTGACGAGGTGTTTGCGGATATCGGGGATGAGCAGTCCATCGAGCAGAGCCTGTCCACCTTTTCCTCCCATATGAAAAATGTGGTGGAGATTCTGCAGAAAGCGGATGAGCGGAGTCTGTGCCTGTTTGATGAGCTGGGCGCCGGCACGGATCCCACGGAGGGAGCGGCTTTGGCCGTGGCCGTTATGGACAGCCTCCATCGCAGAAAAATCCGCACGATGGCCACCACGCATTACAGCGAATGCAAGGTTTACGCCATGACCACCAACGGCGTGATGAATGCCGCCTGCGAATTTGACGTGGAAACGCTCAGGCCGACCTACAAACTGCTGATCGGTGTGCCCGGAAGCAGCAACGCCTTTGCGATTTCAAAGAAACTGGGACTTCCCGACGAGGTGATCGATGCCGCCAGAAAGCGGGTCGATGAGGATGCGGAAAGCTTTGACCGGCTGCTGGCCGATCTGCAGACGAGCAGACGAAAGGCGGATGTGGAAAGAGAACAGCTGGAGGCGTTAAAAGCGGAGGCCGCGTCGCTGGAGGCGACCCTGAAAAAGCAGCGGGACCGCATTGACAGGGAGCGGGAAAAGCTCCTTAAGGAAGCGCACGAGGAAGCCCGGGAGGTGCTGAAGGAAGCCAAGCAGGTGGCGGACGAAACCATCCGCATGATGAACCGGACAGGCGTCTCCGTCAGGGAACTGGAGCAGGCGCGGGCAAAGGTCGGCAGCGAAATCACCCGCAAGGAGGAAAAGCTTGCCTCTGCACAGAAGGACAAAAAACAGTCATGGCCGCCGGTCAAGCCGGATAAGCTGAAAAAAGGAGATCTGGTGCGGGTCATTTCGATGGGTCTGACCGGCACCGTTTCCTCCCTGCCGGACAAGAAGGGCGAGCTGTTTGTCACCTGCGGGATCATGAAGAGCAAGGTGCATGTTTCGGATCTTACCTACGCCCGTGAGGAAAGCGACGGGAAAAAGGCAATCCGGGAGCTCTACGGGGCAAAGCGGGAGAAACGGGACGTGGATCTGTCCCGCAGCATGCATATTTCCACGGAATGCCATCTGATCGGAATGACCGTGGACGAGGCGCTGGCTGCCCTTGACCGCTATCTGGATGACGCGTACATGGCCCATGTCAAATCGGCCCGGATTGTGCACGGCAAGGGGACAGGGGCGCTCAGGCGGGCCGTCCAGGAGCATCTGGAAAGCGTACCGTATGTAAAGAGTTATAAAGCCGGAGAATTTGGTGAAGGGGATACCGGTGTGACAATCGTCACCTTTTCATGATTCCGGCCTCGTTTTGGGATCGGCATTCGAACGGAGTCAGTCAGATAAAACGATATTTATAGAGGTGTAAAAATGGCACAGAAGCAGAAAATTCTGATTGTGGATGACGATCAGCACATCGCAGAGCTGATTTCTCTTTATCTGGAAAAGGAGTGCTTTGAAACAAAGATCGTCGGCGACGGAGAGACGGCGATCCGCGAGACATTTTCCTGGCTGCCCGATCTGATACTGCTGGACATCATGCTGCCGGGGATGGATGGCTACCAGATCTGCCGCGAGGTGCGTGCAAAGAGCCGCGTGCCGATCATCATGCTGTCGGCCAAGGGCGAGGTCTTTGACAAGGTGCTGGGGCTGGAGCTGGGCGCCGACGACTATATGGAAAAGCCCTTTGATTCCAAGGAGCTGGTGGCCCGCGTCAAGGCGGTGCTGCGCCGGTATCAGGAGGTGTCGCCTCAGAAAGCCGAAAGCGACGACAAAGCGGTGGAATATCCGGGTCTGTCCATCAACCTGACCAACTATTCCGTACTGCGGGATGGCGAGCGCGTGGATATGCCCCCCAAGGAGCTGGAATTGCTCTATTTCCTGGCATCCTCTCCGAACCACGTCTTTTCCAGAGAGCAGCTGCTGGACCAGATCTGGGGCTATGAGTATATCGGCGATACCCGCACAGTGGACGTCCACATCAAGCGCCTCAGGGAGAAGATCGGCGATCATACCGAATGGAGACTGGCCACCATCTACGGCGTGGGCTACAAATTCGAGGCGAGATAACGGAATATCTAATCCATCATTGCAATCTGGGCAGCGAGTGCTATAATCATCTTAACAAGACAGCCGACAAGCGAGGTGCACTCTCCCCCGACCCGGCGTATATCAGTGAATTAGCAGAGCCGCCTCACTTGCCAAAGAGCAGGCGGCTTTGCTATATTTTTTTTCCCGTGCATCGAAGATAATTCTTGCGCCACCGGTATAAAGATATGGTATAATGTGGGTTGCGCTTTCCTGAGGGAGGATCCTGCGGGAAGACGCGCAGAGGAGTTTAGTCAACAGTAAAGGAGGCAACAAAATGGTTCGGTTCAAAGGAATGAAACGAATGGTCGCGTCGATCGTGACGGCGGCCATGCTCTTTACCGGCAATTCGGCGGCGCTTTATGCTGCGGAGCTGCCGGCGGAGGCGGCTTTTGTGGAGGAGACCACATTTGACGCCGGAGCGGTGACACTTCAGGAGGAAGAGGAGGAGCCGGAACAGCCGGAACAGCCGACGGAGCCCACCACCCCCACCACGCCCACCCAGACAGAGCTGGAGAAGGTGGAGGTCAATCAGGGCTTCGGCTACCACGTCGGACTCAACGATGGTAACGAAACGCTGGAGGACAGCCTTGTCGCCGGCAAGAAGACCGCCGTTGTGATGAAGATCCCGGGCTCGGAAGAAATGACCAAGGAGCAGGCTGAGGCGGCGAAGGCCAATTACAAGCTGGAGGCCAAGGCGGTCACCAACGGACAGGAAGCCGACAACTGCGAGCTGACTGCGGATGGCAGCAACTTCAGCGTCGTGCAGCTTTATGACAAGGACTGCGATCTTGAAAAGGCCTGGTACGTGGTCGCCAACTTCCCCAAGGGACCCGACAAGGGCACCTACAATTTCTATATCAAAAACGGCGACACTGTCGTCGGCGAGCAGAAAACCGTCAATTTCTATGAGACGAAGAATCTGAACATCCTGGTGGTGCCGGTCAACGGCTACTGGAGTGCCGCGAAAGACGGCGGTGCACCCTCGGCGGGACCGTTCAGCTGCAAAAACGGCAACTTTGTGGATGCCGACGGCAGCCAGAAGCCCTGGAGCGAGCTTTGCGGCGCCCTCAAGCAGTACATGCTGGACGTCTATCCCATCGCGGATGTCAGCTTTGAGGAAGGACAGGAGCTGGAGGCGGGAACCGCTGATTACGACATGGTGGATGAGAATTCCGGCGGCCAGAAAAAGCTCTGGGAGGAGGCCTGCAAGCTGCAGTCCAAGAAGAAGGACGGATCCGACCGCTACGACCTGATTCTCGCCTTCGTGCAGTACCGTCAGGGCGACGGCGGCGGCCAGGGCTACACCTTCGGCAAGCCCACCAACATCATCACCTATTCCGACAAGGACATGCTGCCCACGGTGGCACACGAAATCGCACACTGCTATGATGTGGGCGACGAGTATAACGGCGGCAGCTTCAACAACAAAGTCAATTTCCCTCCCAACGGCTATGACGGCAGGGATTTCACCTCCGGTGAGGACATCAAGGGCTCGTCCGGCGCGGATGCCTACTGGCAGTCCCCGAAGGACTATAAGAGTGACGCATCCGTCAAGTCCGACAAGAAGGACAAGGTAAACGAGAACGGCGCGGGCACCATGGTGAAGCTTTCCCTTCATCCCTACAGCCTCTCCAAGGAGGAGTTTATCCGCTGGGCCGGCACGGACGCGAGCGGAAAGATGCTGGACGGTGCGGAATCCGTGTGCCCTACCATCAGCTGGATGGGTTCCGGCTATCCTTCAGACGAAGACTTCCAGAAGGACAGCAACGTCAATCATTACTACTGGACCAACTCGGTGATCTGGGACCATCTGCTCAAGGCGCTTTCCACCAAGAGCAAGAAGGGCGAAGAGCAGCAGGAGGAGCAGCAGCAGGAGGAGCAGAGCAACGCCCAGATCTTTGCCAACGCGGTGAAGTCCGGGCTGACGCTCGACGAGAATTCCGTTTTTACCAGTGAGGATGATTTCTACTTCGACGACGGCTATCGCTGGGGCGAGTCCCGGATGGTCGAGGTGTACGGCTGGATGGTGAAGGATACCACGAAGGACACCGGCGTCAAAGTCGAAATGAATCCGATGTTCTCCTATCAGGGAGACCTGGGAATCATTGAGCCCCTGGCGGAGAGCTACAAGGACAGCAAGGACATCTACACCTTTGTCGCACTCGGCGAAGGCGGCAAGATCCTGCGGTCGCCCATCGATGAGAACGGCGAACAGGCAAAGAGCGATGCGGATAAGAAATACTTCGCGGCCACGGAATTCTACGGCGGTTTCTTCAATCCGAAGACCACGAAGGATCAGAAAGAGATCAACTTCAACTTCGACGCGGAATATCCCGTCGGCACGACGGATTTCGCCATCGTGAAGGGCAGACTCAAGGAAGGTGAGAACGTCACAGCGGACGGTACCTTTAACGGAGAGATCGTATGGCGCGCGTCTGTGGCTTCCCAGGATGAAAACGATCCCTTCACAGCCGATTTCACCAAGGATGTGTCCGGTGAACTGGTCTATGCGGACGTAAACGAAGGCAATGCCGAGGTGGAATGGGCGCTCTACTATCCTTCCGACAGCGAGCAGGTTTACGACAACAAGGACGGTGCGCTCTACACCGAGGTGTACTACTGCCCGGAGGGAGACGACGGAGAATCCTACTACATCGGCTGCAGCGACGATGAGGACTGGGAGGAAGGCTTTATAACCTTCGTACCGGGCAAGGTGGTGCCGGAGAATAAGACGAAGTGGACCAGAAACGCCTACGTCTGGGTCAAGGTGACCAACGGCGTCAACGGCGTGGACATCTATTCGGACGCGAACGAGATCACCCTGTGCAATTCCACCATCACCCTGGCGGGCGCCGGAATGAAGAAGGATTCGGACGGCAGTTACTGGGAGTACACGGGCAAGGCAATCACCCCGACGGTGACGGTCAAGGCCTATGATCCTTACCAGGATAAGGACATTGCCATGAAGAAGGACGTGGATTACAGCGTCACCTGGGAGAACAACGTGAATGCGGGCACCGCGACCGTGACCGTGCAGGGCATCGGCACCTATGCGGGCAAGAATTCCGCGGATTTCGAGATCAGGGCAAAGGCACTGGCCGGCGCACCGGAGAGCATCCCGGATATGAAGTACACGGCGACGCTGGATCAGGATATCGTCAAGTATCTGGTGTACAAGGACACCACGGGCGTCGGACTGCAGTACAAGACAGATTTCACCGTGAAGTATTCCGCAGACGGCAAGGATGCTGCGACCCTCGCCAAGCTCTTCCCGGAGAGCCCCAAGAGCGCAGTTACCGTGACGGTCAACTATGAGGGCAAGGGCAACTTCAGCGGCACGAGCAAGAAGAACGTCTCCTTCCAGGTGCTGCCTTCCGAGAGCGAGACGGTGGTTCTGACAAAGGAGAACACGACGGTCACCCTGGCAAAATCGGAGATGGCCTACACCGGCAAGGCGCTGAAGAATACGGTCAAGTCCGTGGTTTACAAGGATGCCGCCGGCAAGGAGACCAAGCTCAAGGCAGCCGAATACAAGGTGGTGATCACCAACAACGTCAACGTCGGCACGGCGCGTGTGACGGTCATCGGCAAGAAGAATTACGCAGGCTCCAGCTACGAGACCTTCGCCATCACGCCCAAGCCCGTGGCAGCCGTGACGGTGAGCGGACTGAAGAACCAGAACTACACCGGTGCCGCAGTGGATGTGAACAAGCTTCCCATCACGGTCAAGGCAGGAGGACTGACGCTGACCAGAGGAATTGATTACACCATCGAGGGAAGCGGCAATCTGACGGATGTCACAACGGCGGACATCAGGAAGAGCGGCAATGCGCCCGCGATTACGATCAAGCTCATTGCGGCGACCTCGACGACCAAGGGCTCCGAGATGCCCAAGGTCAAGTGGAAGAACGGCGAGAAGCCGGTGAAGAAGACCTTCGCCATCGTGAAGACCAAGCTCAACTCCAACGCGGTGACCGTGACCAAGAAGAACAGCGACGATTTGAAGAATGTGGTCAAGGATGTTTCCGGTAATGCCATCGCAACGCTGCGGGCCGCTTCGAAGCAGGAGAAGACCGAAAACAGGAAGAAGCCCTTCGACTTTGTCATCAGCGGCGAAGCGGATGAGCTGGTCAGGACCGCGGATCTGAAGGAGGCGATTGTCTTAAAGACCAGCGGTACGGTGGTGGATCCTTCGGCCTACACGATCACGATCAAGCCGGCCAAGAACGAAGCGATCGGCACCATCACCATCAAGCCGGCCAAGGGGATTGCGTTCCTGACGGGCACGAAGGTGGTGAAGTACATGTATCTGAAGGCCGCACCGGCAGAGCCGGAGACGCCGAACCCGCCGGTCAATCCCGATCCGCCCGTAGATCCGGAGCCGGTTCCGAATGAGTAAATGACGAAACAAAAATCGCATCAGACAAACAGAGTTTTGGCACTGGGAGCGGCCGGCATTGTCCGGCCGCTCTGTGTGCTGCTTGCGGGGCTTCTCACCGGCCTGTTGTATCTGGTGCTGCTTGCCGGGTGTGATATCGTGCCCTTCGGGGACAACACCTGGGTCATGTTTGACTTAAAACGACAATACATCGACTTCTTTTCCTACTATCAGCGCATCTTTTCCGGAGAAGAGGGTATTCTGTACTCCTTCCAGACAGCACTTGGCTCCGGAATGATCGGATTCTTTATCTACTATCTCGGCAATCCGCTCTTTCTCCTGCTTCTGCCGTTTCGTCCGGACAGGCTGCCGCTCGCGGTCTCCTTCGTAATCGGTGTCACGCTGATTCTTGCGGCCATGATCATGGCTGCTTTTCTCCGGTGGTATCTGGATGAGCGGGAGCCTTTGGCGCAGGGATTTGCCGGGAGCATGGCGGTGATCATCGGGGCGGTCGCCTGGGCCTTTTCCGGATTCCTCATTGCCCACAGCATGAATCTCATGTGGACGGACGTGGTGATCTTCGTGCCGGTGGTGATCTATGCCCTGGAGACGGGATTTCTCACAGATCCGGCTTCCGGCGGCGCACCCTGCCTGCGGAGCCGCTTCCGCGCTTTGCGCTACACCCTCTTCATCGCCCTCATCCTGCTCTGGAATTACTACATCTCCTATCAGGTGCTCCTGTTTGTGGCCATGTGGACGCTGGTCAGGCTCTGGGAGAGCAGGGCGCAGGCACCGGTGAGGATCGTCGGACGCGTGGCGGCGCACACCTTCGCCGCCGTGGGCCTCGATGCGGTGGTGCTTCTGCCCACGCTGTTCGAGCTGGCAAACAGCCCGAAGGACATCTTCCAGCTGGGGCTGGAGACCACAGGCAAAACCCTCACGCCGGTGGACGTGTTCAGCAAAGTCTACGTGCTGGCCTATGACGGATTACAGCCGCGCTTTGGCTATCCGCAGATCTACTGCGGCATCCTGATGCTGCTGCTTGCGGTGCTGTTTTTTCTGGACGGACGGCGCACGCTGCGGGAGAGAATCGCGGCGGGCATCCCGCTGGCGGTGCTCATGACCTCCTTCTGCATCGACGCCGTGAATCTTTTCTGGCATGCGCTGATGGAGCCCTCGGGGCATCCCTACCGGCAGGCACCGCTGTATCTGTTTGTCGCCCTCCTCTGCGGCGTGCGGTATCTGGCGGGGATCTGCGGAAGGCCGCCCATGCCGGCATCGGGCGGGGAGGCAGGCAGGACAGAGTCAGCGGCGGCATCGGAGGGGGCGTCTCGCGAAACATCGCCCATGCCGGCACCGGGTGGGGAGGCCGGCAAGTCTATGCTGCGAATGGTGCTGCGCTATGCCGTGACCCTGATTCTGGCGGAGGGCATGTTCTTTCTGGTGAGCCGGGGCGGATATGACTACATCAACCCGAGGATGCTCACGGAGAACGCGGTGCGGATTCCCATCTGTCTGGCGGGACTGTTTGTCTGTGAATGGCTCTCGAGCCGTGAAAAGACCGGACGGGAGAAAAATGCCGCAGGGCGGGCGATACCGGCGCTGATCCTGCTTGCACTTGCCGGTATGCTGGGCGCGGAGCTGCTTGTCAACGCGGATTACACCTACGGATGGCTCTCCTATCAGGCGGAGACAAGGAACCATTTCCTCGAGGAGGTGGATGCGACAGGCGCAGCCGTGGCCGCGGTGAAGGCACAGGACGACGGCTTCTACCGGATGGAGAATCTGACGCCCAGGCAGCAGAATGACGCCATGATGTACGGCTACAACGGCGTGACGCACTACAGCTCGGCCGGCATGGTCTACGTGCGCTATCTCCTGCATAAGCTGGGCTACAATGACGATCGCCTCTACACCCATTACGGCCATGACAACACCGTCACCATGGACATGCTGCTGGGTGTCCGCTATCTCCTGTCCCGGGACGAGACCCTTGTCCA
>JAIKYU010000118.1 GCA_024682835.1 Lachnospiraceae bacterium
ATATTCTCTGGAAGAGTGGCGAGTTATCATCAAGACGTGCAGCCGATCGATGTGGCATGAGCCACAGTACGTTTTTCCGGCGTTGCAAGGAACGTGATGCTAAAGTGATCAAGGAAACTTGTTTCGAGAAGTAGACTTTAAGAAACACCCCATCTCCGAAAGACATTCTGTCTTAATTCCCCGAAAATCGAGCATCCACATTATACCATGAACTGTTTCATAAAGTCTACTTTTTGGAACACGAGGAACCTGATGTTTTTTAAGGCGATAACGAGTATTTATAGAGGATATGGACAGAATTGCGGTATTGATTCCTTGTTACAATGAAGCGGTTACGATCGGTAAGGTTGTAACAGATACGCTTCGCGCCCTCCCAGAGGCTGTTGTATACGTCTATGACAATAATTCAATAGACGATACAGCGATAATCGCGGCAGAAGCTGGCGCGATTGTGCGCCATGAATATCAACAAGGGAAAGGGTTTGTTTGCCGACGCATGTTCAGGGAAATCGATGCGGAGTGTTATATCCTCACAGATGGGGACGATACTTATCCCATAGAGGCTTCGAAAGAGATGGCCCGCCTGATTCTGGAGCATCAAGCCGACATGGTGGTTGGAGATCGGTTATCGGGCACATATTTTCTGGAGAATAAAAGACGATTTCACAATTTTGGCAACTCGCTTGTTCGGGGGGTTATCAACCATCTGTTCGGATGCCATCTGCATGACATCATGACAGGTTTTCGTGCGTTCTCCTATGAATTTGTTAAGACATTTCCGGTTCTCTCCACCGGATTTGAGATCGAGACAGAAATGACGATCCATGCGGTGAATCATCATCTACAGATCGAAAATGTCGTTATTGAATACAGAAACCGCCCGGAAGGATCGATCTCCAAACTGGATACTATTTCCGACGGATTTCGTGTGTTGGAAACGATACTGCGCCTTTATCGTGATCACAGGCCTCTACGTTTCTTCAACACGATAGCACTCCTGTTGTTTTTTGTGGGGATAGTGTTTTTTATCCCTGTCTGGATTGATTATACGGAAACCGGTATTGTGGAACGGTTCCCGACTTTGATTGTCTGCGGGTTTGTGATCCTTGCCTCTCTGCTGTCTTTTTTCACCGGAATGATACTATCTGCCATGACGATTCATCATCGGCGGGAATTTGAGATGCATCTTAACAAGGTTAAAGAGGAGAGAAGGGGATGAATGACCGCAGGTTAAATACTCTGTTTACGCTGCTTCAGGCATATGTCATCCTGTTTTGCGTATGTTCGGGGGAATCCCTAATCATCGGTGCGGAATCCGAGGATCATCTGCTCAATTTTGTCAGTAAACTCTCTTATTCCGCTTCCGTTTTCAATCTGATCGATTGTCTGGCTTATGGTGCTGTTGTTGCATTGATCTGCTTTGTGAAAAAGAGAGTGCCACAAGTTGACTGGTATGGTGTTGTGGTCGGTCTATTGTTGGGTTCATCCTACATTCTTAGCTTTGCCTTTCGTGATTATGGTTCCATTAGAGTTATGACGGCTAATGTGTATCAATGTTTCCTGACAGTGGTTCTTCTTTGGGGATATACCAGTTTGATCTATCTGTGCTTTGAACTGATCCGGTGTTCCCTTGAGCGGGTTCTGATACGGAATACCCCTGAAAAAACATGGAATAGGCGGGCGTTTGTGATCACTTCTTGCACCGTGTTTATTGGTTGGATATTATGGCCAATATTGAATTATCCCGGATCTGTAGCTGGCGATGCGATTACCCAGCTGAACATGTTTTTCTTGTATCCAATGACGGCTCATCACCCTCCGTTGTCGTCCTGGATCATGGGTGCTTGCGTACAGTTGGGGGGATTCTTGATCAATCGGGATTTTGGTATCTTTCTTTATCTTTTTTTGCAGTCAGTCATTGCCGCATTGATCATTGGTTATTCTGTTAGCTGTATGGCATCTTGGGGATGTTCGATTCGTCTTTGTACGGCCTCTGTCTTTTTTTTGGCATTTACCCCCATACTTAGCCTTTTTACACAATATTTTGAAAAGGATATGTTATACACACTTTTTATGCTGCTGTTCAGTTGCATTGTTGCGCAGGTAATCATATCCGGTCAACTGAATCTGCGCACAGCCATTTTTCTGTTTTTTGTCAGTTTGTTGGCATGTTTGCTCCGACACAACGGAATCTATGCGATACTGCCGGTGTTTTTTGCTTTTATCTTATATCTGAAAGAGAAAGATAGGATCCGTTCCTCGGTACTATTTACACTTACGCCGGTGATCTATCTAACGATTACCTCGGGGATCTATCCGGCACTTGGAATAGAGAAAGGGCTTGTTCGCGAGGCTCTTTCCATTCCGATGCAGCAATCCGCTCGATATTTGAGAGATCATGGGGATGAAGTGACAGAAGAAGAACGAGAAGTGCTGGCGGATTTTTTCATCAATTACGATGAGGCACCATTGCGCTATGACCCGATCTCTTCCGATCCGGTAAAGGATAATGTGACAGCAGATTTTAACGAGCCGCTCCGTTATTTCGGAACATGGTTTCTGATGGGCTTAAAGCACCCGATTGTCTACATAGATGCATTCGGCTGTCTGAATTATGGTTATCTTGCGCCGGCTGGACAGAATACGGAACCGGATCTCATGACACGTGAGGAAGTATTGGTTCAGCTTCATGAAATTGGCGTAAATGGCACACAGGATACGACACGAAGTGCGATTTTGGAGAGTATTGTCCGCATCAATACGATGTATCCGCTTCTTCGTTACTTGACAATGCCCGGTACATATGTCTGGTTTACCGTTATCGTATTTGCACTGATTTTTAGAAGAAAGCGATGGAAAGAATTGATTCTGATTATTCCCAGTTTGATGAATATTCTGGTGTGCCTTGCTTCACCTCTTTCCAATGCATTACGGTACGAACTTCCCATTGTCCTATCGGTACCTTTGATGATTGCCTGGACTCAATATGCCTATCGGAAAGAATAAACAGCCGCATTAATCCACGAATGATGCTAAGCAGAGCAACCTCTGATGTTTTAAAGAAGGGATTCGCAATAAGATGAACGCAAAGGAGAAGATATATCGCTATTATCATCTTATTCTTATCTTTGTTTTTGTCCTCTCAATCATACCGATATGCGTGATAGGCTGATACGATGTTTCTTCTGCGGATGATTTTTCCATGGGATTGCAGGCGGGCATTGAATTTCGGACATCACACAACATTTTTCACACGATAATTGCCGGTTTTGAGAAAACCGTTTATCTGTATAAAAACTGGAATGGTAATTAGTGTGTGCTTGAAACAACAAAAAGTGTCATGGATTCAGGTGGTGGTTGACGCTCGGAGTTTAGTTTGTTATCATCAAAGCACCGAATTGAAACTGCAATCGGAAAAAACAGGGAGGATGTGATGGCTATATTGGATTCTGCTCAAGAGACAAGGGAGTTTGAAAAGCTTCTTGATGAAGGATATTATGCTCATGAGCGCTCCCAGAATAACGCAGAGGATTATGCAAAGAAAGAGGATCGTGACACCGAGGCGGTCCATAAATTCGTTAATTCTGCCCTTTTTGATGAGATTTGTAATCAGTTGTAAAGGGACAGCAGAAAATGGATGTAAAGACTCTGCGTGAACTCAAGCCCAGGATGACCAGCCGATTTACCCATTGGCTGGATGAGTTGCAGGACGTTATTAAGCAACGGGGATTGGAAAACGAAGTTCAAGTCAATCGGTACCTCCTTGGTAAAGCTGTAGTTGATTATTTTGAAGACATAATACGGTTAAAGGCCTTTGAAGAGATCGAACGATGTAATGAAGCAAAGATTTACGGCTATCACGCATATTGGATCATGAAGAGAAAGCCGATACAGATTCTTCCGACTGCAGAAATTGATGCGAAAACGCTTCATATAAACGAACTGGCTTGTGCAACAATGATCGTTTCGAAAATGTATGAAGAAAAAGGGATCGATATAGCACAAGGCGGGGCGGAACTCAAGAGATTCTTTAATTTGCTGTACTATAGCTTCAAGTATCGTGAGTATACGCAGAAGACCTTGGAGATTATGATAGATGCTTTTTTTCTTGGGACTACCGATTCTCAGAACGGTGTGAAGAATATGGGTTAAAGCATCTGAACTTCACTTTGACCTTTGCCGCAGGTGCAACTCAGGTGCACCTGAAACGAGGAAGCCGCAAACCTCCTTTCCATAAGGGTTTCAGGCTGGTTGGCGGGTTCGAGTCCCCCCTTTTTTTCAACCTTATTGAACCGTTCATTCATGCAGAGTGTAATCTATATCCTGATCAATAATTTCAAGCATGCATTTTGCAACATCCGGATCAAACTGTGTACCGGCATTATTCTCAATCTCAGAACGCACTTTGTCCTGTGACAGGTATTTGCGATAACTGCGGTTTGATGTCATTGCGTCATAACTGTCCGCAACCGCTATGATCCTTGCAAAAAACGGTATTTCTTCCCCCTTCTTTCCGTCAGGATACCCTTTTCCGTCAAATCGTTCATGGTGCCACCTGGCACCGATAGACAGATCAGGACGACTCTTTATCTCCGCAAGAATATCATACCCAACACCGGGATGCGTCTTAATAACGGCATACTCATGATCAGTCAGCCGTGATGTGCTGTTGATGATTTCATTTGGCACACCGATCTTTCCGATATCATGCAGAAGAGCCATGTAATAGACATTCTCACATTCATCGGAAGAAAGCCCCAGCCTGTCCGCCAGCATCTTTGAATACTTTGCAACCCTGACCGAGTGCCCTCTGGTATACTCATCCTTCGCATCGATCGTGTGCGCAAGTGCCTCCATCACTTCAACGGAAAGTGTCTTGACTTCATCCTTCGCCTTGATTGCATCATCCGTCGCTTTGATGTTATTGATAATGACATAAAATGCCCATATAAATAACAGACAGATAACATAGGAAAGAATTTTCACCACAACATTAGCATCACTACTGCAAAATGAGTCTGTATAATAATCCAGAATACTGTAGACGATTATAAATATAGTCGGTGCGATCAAAAAGAGTTTCCAATTCATGTGTCGTCTTCGATCCGACAGTTTTGACAAGGCTTGCATGATTAAGAGATATAACAGGCAAACAGTTATAACCCCCACGATATGGCTGATATCATATGAAATCTGCATGAGCCATCCCGCGGCCTGGGGAAGTTGAGAGCCTCGATTACCACTGTCAACTAATGCAATGATCACGGAAAACATAATATAAACAAACATGACCATAGATTTGTTATATGCTTTCAGGAATTTTCCCATCAGATAAGAAATCGGCATGATTAAAACGATAGATAATATCGAGGTGATCAATACAATCAGGGAACCATAAAACTGGTCGGTTGCCAGGTTCAGGTTGCCGAAAGCCTGCACCCCCAGGTCCGACTTCGCCCGTGTAAAAACGATGATAGTTGAAAAAAAGGCCGAACCGCAGAAAACGAATAGCGGATTTGTGATCAGAGACAGAAAGAATAATCTGACCTTACCGTAACCGTCTCTATAAAAGCATCTTTTAAGTGAAATATAAAAAAGGATGATATAGAGTATGTAAAAAAGATACTCGAATAATTCATTTACAGATTTCAATACTCCCATCATTTCCCCCATTTGATTTTCACTATTTCTGTATTGTACCAAATCATCGGAGCAATGGCTATATAAATATTATGAATTCATTCGCACGAAGGTTTTTCTGTAAACTGGTGTCTGCTGCCGGCTGATTCAGCCATTCATATCTTTTCGTTTATTGTCAAGTTCCCGCAAATACATCATACTGGTTTTCAGAGGATGAGCAGGATGGCAAATGAGGTCGATGAAGAAATGCATCATTCCATACAGAGACAAAAGCAAAATCTTGTAGACAATTTCAAGCGGTTTCTTGAGGATACGGGGACACTGGTTGTTGATATAGATTCAGTGGATTGAATATTGTCTTTGCTTTGGGAAATTTGTTCCGGTTCTGCAGGTGATTGAAGGCGTAATAACAGCCTGGATTCCGGGAATGATGATTCTTACCGGAATATGGTGAGGTATGAACCGGAATATATACGCTCAATCCCTGAGATTGCTGTTCAGACTTATGACCAGTACATCGTTGGATGACGGACTCTTCACGAAATAATCGGTGATTTCTACACGTCGGCATACGCCGTCATCACCGATCTGACGCGCGATAAGGCTTACTTCGGGAACGCCCGCTGCGTGTGCTGCCATCAGGTTGCTTCTGGAAAATGTGTTCTTGAAGGCTTCCCTGTCTTCTTCGTGCATCGTGGTGGAGCCGTGTTCGATGAGGCGGTCAAAACTGCCGGACGACGAGCATGTCTTTGCGGTGAAATTGTCATAGGCCATCATATAGTAGCTGTCTCGAGAGAGGTTCGCAAAGATGACCAGCGGATATCTCTGGAAGATCGCGGAGAGAAGCAGCTGAGTTGCCGATGCCGGTGACTGAAGGGAGAGGATATCGGTCTCGTCTGTTTTCTTTCTTGCTCCGGTCTGACAGAGTTTTATAAATTCTTCCTTCGGCATCGGTTTTCCGAACAGGAATCCCTGTATACGCTTGCAGTTGCAGGTTCTCAGGAATCCCAACTGCTCTGACGTCTCAACACCTTCCGCAATGGTATCTATGTGCAGGCGATTGGCGAAATAGAAGATACTTTCTAGAACGATGCGTTCTTTTTCGGGCTGACAGTTTCCGCTGAGGAGTGAACGGTCGATCTTCAGGACGTCAACCGGGATGTCTTTGACAAATTGCAGAGAGGACAGGCCACTGCCGAAGTCATCGATGGCGACTTTTACCCGGGTATCTTTGACCTTTCCGACCCATTGCAATATGTTGCTCTTCTCGTTTACAAGGGCGGATTCCGTGATTTCCACTTCAAACAGATCCCGGGGGATACTATATTTCAAAAGCAGAGAGGTCAGCTTGTTTGAAAAATCCTCCTCCTGTACGTGCCGGCGGGAGAAATTGACTGCGATCGGTATAGCATTGCCTTGCAGCTCCTGCATGGTTTTACAGGCCTCTTCAGCAATATACCAGTCAAGGGCGTTTATGGCGTCAGTCTTTTCGAGTTCCGGGATGAAATCGTCGGGAGGGGTGATGCTGCCGTCTTCGTTGATCCATCTGGCGAGAGCTTCGGCGCTGACGAGTTTTCCTGTCACGGTGTCGTACTGGGGCTGAAACCATGGACGGATGCCGTGTGTTTCAAGTGCTTTTCTTACTTCTTCGACTATGCTTTGGCTCATTTTACTTCCTCTTCGCGGTCGATATATTCAACATCAACAGAGATATTATAGCACACGATGAATCCGTATCTGTGTTTCCCATTATACTGCCGGATACGGAATGGCGTTGATCGAATCGTTCAGGATCTGTTCAACATCAACGCCATAGATATCGAGTCCGACAGCCTTGATCAGTTCCACATCCTGTATTCCGTAAAAACTCTGTGCCATGGTTTTCACATATCCGAAGCCGAATTCTTCGGGAACAAACGCACCACCGGCGGTCGTGACATAATAAAGTTTTTTTGCCGCGCAAAGCGGTTCGGGTGTTCCTTCCGGTGTGTATCGGAATGTAATCCCCATCACATTGATCTGTTCAAAGTATTGCTTAAGTGCCGCCGGAAAAGAGAGATCCCAGTATGGCGCAGCAATTATGATCATAGAGGCCTCGGCGAATTGTCTTGCAAGATCGAACATCGGATCTGACCATGCGCCGGCGGCGATCAGAGAATCCCTTTTTGCCAGAAAATCGGCATTCACTGTCGGAAAATGTATTTCTGCAAGCCTTACTTCTGCTACTTCGCATTGCAGCTTATGTATCAATGCATCCGCGAGCCGTCTGGTACGGGATTCTGTTCTGACGCATGCGTTTACAAATAAAACCATCGTTTTCTTCCGAAGATAAAATGCACCGTCAGATGCTCAGTCTTCTTCATGACAGCAGCAATCGTGCTTTTCTTTCTGATCGCAGAGCTTCTTGATCAGGCCCTGCGGCTCATCGATGCTTCCGGAGTTGCCGTTAAAGCTGCCAAGCGTCGTAAACCTGGACGGCGCAAACTTCATACCGATCACAACGCCCAGAAGAAACAGACATATTCCGGTTAAAACAACCTCCATTCTGCTGCACTTCCCACACTGCAGGTTCTCAAAATGCTCTTTGATCATGATTCAACCTCCTGTTGGATAACGATCCTGTTTCCTTATTACAGCATTATAATCCATCCCAGACACAAATGCATCCTCTGATGCCTTGACTTTTCCGTCCAATTTAATACAATATATTAAATTGGACGGAGAGGGGCAGCAAATGTATATTAAAAGACACGCGGAACTTACGGTTCAAAAACTTTCAGATATGTTTGGGGCTGTTTTGGTGACGGGGCCGAGGCAGGTTGGCAAAACAACGATGCTCAGAGAATTGTTCGCGAATCTGGATTATGTTTCTTTTGACGATGCTTTAAACCGTATGATTGCCGCTGATACGCCCAATACATTTTTAAAAGACAATCCGCCGCCCGTTATATATGACGAGGTACAGAAGGCTCCGGGAATTTTTGACGGCATCAAACAAAACCTTGACAGCAGCAAAAAGAAGGGACAATTCTTTTTAAGCGGATCACAACAGCTCAAAATGATGAGCCAAGTGAGTGAATCTCTGTCGGGACGGATTGGGATCATGATTCTTCTCGGACTTTCTCTTCGTGAAAAATATGAGATAAACGATCATACCCCTTTTCTGGCAACAGACGAATATATGGAAAAGCGGAAAAAGAAATGCCCATCCATTGCATCAAAAGATGTCTGGGAGATGATCTGGCGTGGAAGCATGCCGGAACTCGAGGTGAATCCTTCATTTGACTGGTCCATTTATTACGGCTCCTATGTGTCAACCTATATTGAACGTGATGTGAAAGACCTTGCGCAAGTGGGGGATACGATCAAATTTACAAGATTCATGGAGTTGATGGCTGCCAGAAACGGACAGATGTTGAATCTGCAGACGGTTGCCGGTGAGGTTGGAATAAGCCATCCGACCGCGGAAAGATGGCTTTCCATACTTACAGCCTCTCATATTGTTTATTTGATGCGTCCATACAGTAATAGTCTGACAAAAAGGGCAGTGAAAACTCCGAAGCTGTACTTTCTTGACACAGGACTCGCAGCGTATCTAAGTCACTGGAATTCGGCCGAAGTATTAAAGAACGGAGCCATGTCAGGTGCATTCTTTGAGACATTTGTTATCACCGAGGTGCTGAAAAGCTATTACAATGCAGGTATTTTGGAACCGCCGATCTATTATTACAGAGATAAGGACAAAAAGGAAATTGATCTGATCATTGAAGAGAACGGCAGGATTTATCCATATGAGATCAAGCAACATGCAGATCCGTCCGTACGGGATCTGAAAAATTTTGATGTGCTGAACAGGATTGCGGACGGCCTGACTGGTCCGGGAGGCGTTATCTGCCTGTATGATAAACCGGTCACTTTGAGAGACGCGTATCGTGTGATCCCGATTCAATATTTATAAGCGGAAAGAGGAGCGATCATGAAGGATTATGATGCGGTTGTTTTTGATATGGACGGAGTCATCTTTGATTCGGAGAGAGCCACCCTGCAGTGCTGGCTGGAACTTGCGGACAAATACGGAATACAGGGCATCGAAAAGCCCTATCTCGCCTGCACGGGCACCAATGCGGCAAAGACCAGACAGATCATGCTGGATGCGTACGGGGAGGATTTTCCGTATGACACATACGCCACGGAGGCATCCCGCATGTTTCATGAGAAATATGACGGCGGCAGGCTTCCGATGAAACCGGGTGTTTGTGAGATTCTTAATTACCTTAAAAGCAACGGGCGAAAGATCGCGCTGGCCTCCTCTACACGACGCCAGACGGTGATCGCGCAGCTGACAGACGCTTCGATCATTGATTTCTTCGATGAGGTGGTCACCGGAGACATGGTGACAAAAAGCAAGCCGGAACCGGATATTTTTCTCCTGGCATGTGAACGCATCGATGTAGAACCGAACAGAGCCTACGCGATTGAGGACTCCTACAATGGCATCCGTGCCGCCCACAGAGGCGGCCTGCGTCCGATCATGGTTCCGGATCTCAGGCCCGCGGATGACGAGATGCGTGCTCTTTCAGAAGCGGTTCTGGATAACCTTGAAGAAGTGATACGCTATCTTTCCGGGAACGATTGACAGGAGGAGCAGTATGAGAATCAAAGAAGAAGCGATCACGCTGAAAGATGGGAGAAATCTCACATTAAGATCCCCCGGGGAAAAGGATGCACAGACAATGCTTGATTACGTTATCAGGACTGCGGAGGAGACCCATTTTCTGATCAGATATCCGGAAGAAGTAAGCATGGATCTTGAACGGGAAAAGAAGATTCTGAATGATCATCTGGAAGCAGACGATTCGGTATGGTTCACTGTCTTCGACAAAGATAAGGCGGTGGGGAACTGTTCTGTCTCGCGTCACAGGGACCAGATAAAGTTCAGGCACAGATGTGATCTTGCCATCGCCATAGAACAGGCTTATTGCGGGCAGGGACTGGGAACCATGCTCATGACGAAGGCGATAGACAGGGCAAGAGAACTGGGCTTTGAACAGATGGAGCTAGGTGTTTATGCAGATAATGAACAGGCGCAGGCTCTTTACAGAAAGATGGGATTTCAGGAAATGGGCAGGAATATCAGAGCGTTCAAGCTAAAGGACGGCACGTATATTGATGAGATCAATATGATCCTGTTTCTGTAAACGGCGTTTCCTGCGAGACTTTGCACGTACAGCGGCCCCGGCTGCTTATGACAACAGAGAAAAAAGAGAGTATAATAGTACAGACGCTGATATCTGTTTTGCCATGGATTCCTTGCGGTAAAGGAGGATAAAAATGATCTCATGTCCCAACTGTGGCGGCAACCCACGCTTTGATATCGCGAGTCAGATGCTCCTGTGTCCGAACTGCGGGTCGAAATTCGATGTGGCTTCGTTTCCGGAGGAACAGTCCGGGGCGGATGCGCAGACAGTGTCCGGTGACCAAGCCGGACAGCCCGACAAGATGCAGGTCACGATCTACACCTGTTCCCAGTGTGGCGGTGAGCTGATGAGCACGGACACGGATGCCACGGCCTTCTGCAGTTATTGCGGCTCACACCAGGTTCTTGAAGAGAGACTGTCCGTTCAGGACCGCCCGAAGCGCATCATTCCGTTCAAGATCACCAAGGAAGACTGCAAGAAGGCTTATGCGTCAAAACTGAAAAGGAGTCTGTTTGCCCCTAAGGAACTGCATGATACATCGTATATCGACGAGTTCCGGGGTATCTATATGCCGTACTGGTCCTATGACTTCACACAGAACGGCAATATCTCGTTCAAGGGAACCACCGAGCACAGGAGCGGCGATTACAGGATCGTGGACTACTATGCCCTTTCCGTCGACGCCGATAATGCATTTCGGGGGATCAGCCATGATGCTTCCACATCCTTTGACGACAAGATCTCGGAAAGCCTTGCTCCGTACGACAGCAGGCAGGCTGTCCCCTTCAGCACCTCGTATCTGTCAGGCTTTTACGCCGATATCTCCGATGTACAGGATTCAACATACATGCGCGAATCTGCGGCTATCGCGGCAAGAGCATTCTCGGATGAGGTCAGGGATATACCGGAGTTTAAGAAATATGACATGGAAGAGCCGGATGACGCGTCGATCGTCGATAAGACGAAAACCCGCCTCGAATCCGCATCGACAGCCATGTTTCCGGTGTGGTTTCTCTCCTTCAGAAAGGATGACCGCGTGGCCTATGCCGCGATCAACGGTCAGACAGGCAAAATGACCGCCGATATTCCGATTGACCACGTCCGGTATCTGATCGGCACCGGTCTGGTGGCGGCTGTGATCTGGATCATTCTGCAGTTTGTCAACATTTCCTCGCTCCGCGGCACGACCCTCACCGTCGTGTTCGGCGCGATGGCCGGCGCGCTGGTGTATGGCATGATCCTGCACCGGCTGGATTCCGAGAATAAAAACCGTGAATGGGAAAACTACATGAGAGAGCGCGCGCTCATGAAAGCAAATGAACAGGAATCCGGGGATATGGACAAGAAAAAACGTGGGAAAAAGAAATCTCCCAAGCCTCCGGAAAAGGATCATTCCGCTATTGGCATCGTTGGAACTGCCGTGTTCTGGCTGATACTCGTGGCGGCCGCCTGTGTGGCCATGTTAGTCGGATACAGCTGGCTGATCATAGCCGAACCGGTGATTGTTGCCTTCTATGTTTCGCTTGGCTTTTCCGATGCGACGGGCGAACGGGGGAAACTGAGCAACTGGGTACTGTGCGCGGTTACGGCACTGGGGGTGGTCATATGGGCAGTGAAGCCGTATGAAGACATCATCTATTACGGCTGCTGTGTGCTGATGATGATCTGTGTGGTGTGGTGTTTCTTTGACGCACTATATTATTATAACCAGCTGATGACAAGACCCCTACCCCAATTCAATAAACAGGGAGGTGATGACCGTGCGTGATTGTTCATACAAAAAAACGGGCCGCCTCAGAATATGGGCATTTGTCCAGGCTGCCGTCATCTTCGCCATGACGCTTGGCGCTCCGCTTTTTGCATTGTGTGTCAGGGCCGAAGAGGATTCGCAGCAGACCGCGCTTTACGATGTTTATATCGCCGACTACGCCGATCTGCTGACGGTTGAAGAAGAGAATGAACTGTACGATGTCATGGTGGAGGGGACCGATTCCGGCAACATGGTGTTTATGACCATTGATGATTCTGCCGGTTACGTATCCAAGGATTATATAGAGATGATCTATCAGACAACCGACACCCTGAGGGACACGGATGCGGTCATTTATCTGATAGACATGGACAACCGGATGCTGTGGATCACGGGATACGAGGCGCTGAAGAAGCTTGTCACGCCTGATTACGCAAATCTGATCACGGATAATGTATACCGGTATGCGGAATCGGGGGATTATGCCTCCTGCGCGATCACAGGTTACAGGCAGATCGTCCAGCGGGTAAAGGGATCGCGCGTGTCAGGTGCTCTCCGCAGCGTTGGCAATCTGTGCATTGCCGTCATCGCCGCCGAAGTCCTGTGCTTTGCCTTCGCCTATGTAAGCTCTGCTTCAAGGAAAGCAAAGGACAAAGAGATACTTGATCATGTAGAACAGATCATCAATATTCAGAACCCCTCCGTGAAAAAGACGGGAAGTAAGAGAATCTACGATCCGCCGAAGAGTTCTTCGAGCTCCGGCGGCGGAGGCAGATCCGGCGGAGGCGGCGGTGGATTCAGCGGCGGAGGCGGCGGTCACGGGTTCTGATCAGCCGATCGAGACGGTCATTTTTACCGTAGCCGAACGGATATCCTCGTCTGCCGACATCTGAAAATACGGAGAGCCGTCCGCACGGAAATGAACTCTTCTGATGCCGTCGCAGCGCAGATGCTCGGTGATATCCGTCTCCGCGTGATAGGCGATCATGAGTTCACCGTCACTGTTTGTGAAAAACGAATTGTGTCCGGGGCCGTATTCGCCTTTTACGGAGTAGAAGGTCAGAACCGGCGTCACGCTCTTTTCCCATGAGTGCAGATTGAGCAGATCGGCATCGGCTTTTGCTGTCAGGAGCCCGAGCGCATAGGTATATCCGTTTGCCGCTCCACCGGAATAGGTGACGTAGACCATGCCGTCTCTTACAAAAGCATGCGGACCTTCATTGTTGATGGTGCCTGACACGTTTTCCCAGCCATACAGAGGCCTCGTGAGGAGCATGGGGTCGCTCGTGAGCTGCCATGGCCTGTTGTCGTCGACGGATGCGATATAGAGCATAGAGCCCGAATCCGCGGGCGTGCCGATATTCTCTCTGTAGGACCAGGTGACGTAGGATCCGCTCTCTGCCTTGATATAGGTCATGTCCAGTGTGATGGCGTCTTCTGCGAGCGGCGTCCCATCCATCTTCAGAACACGAACGGGATCTTCCCAGGCGTCTTCATCCGTTATGCGGCCTGCCTGCTTTTTCTTCATCATATGACACTGCGGCCCCCATGTGTGGCCACTGACAGCGAACAGAATGTATAACTCGCCGCCGATCACATGGAATTCAGGTGCCCAGAAGGTCTGCTCGAAGCCTCTTTCGGGATCGAAGGGAAGAATCAGGTGCTCTTCTGCGCCTTCCGCGAAGAGACCTTCCGGATTGTCCGCCTCGCGCACATAAAGTCCGATGTCGTTCCGGTTATCGCTTGTCGCGATGAAATACCATTTTCCCTCCCAGGGAAAAAGGACGGGATCGCCGTAGCCCTTTGCCAGCGGAAACCGGAAGCATTGCTGGTTGATGTGGCCGGTGATGTCACAGGTGCCCTGTTTGTCAAAGCTTATGCCTGACCTGTTCCAGTCCACTTTTTTCTGCCTTTCGGAACCATCGCTGTAAGTGACGGTCGCGCAGATACGGTCAAGCTCATTTTCAGAGTGAACATGGACATTTTTCGGAACCGTGATGCCGGTACAACGGATCGGTTCCCAGTAGAGCAGGGCGTTCCCGGCGATACGGTCATCTATGGCAAGCCGGTCCGACGGGGTCCATTGGAGGATCTCGTTTTTGTCCGTCAGCCGCTCTTTGCTGAAGTGGATCAGATCCTTTGTCGTCCACAGAAGGACCTGATCCGGGCATGTCTCATCCGGCTCTCCGTGCTCGAGGATTCTGGTGCCGGCAATTCCGATTGTGTCATCATCCATCTGAAAGATACAGGGGGTTTTTATGCCCTTCGGAATGATGGTATGATCCGCACTGACATCCCCTTCCGCAAAGAGAATACCGTAATCGCGGTTGAAGGGGTGCTTCCCGCGGCTGTTCGTTTCGCATGCAATGTGGATACTGTTCGCCAGGCCTTCCGGGTAACAGTCAGCGTCAACCGGTTTTGTGTACACATATATCAGAGCGCTCATGGGATTGTCCTTTCAAAACCAGGAATATGGGTGTCGGTATAATTATACATAAGTTCTTTACGCTTGTCAGTAAAGAGCTGTACAATCCTGTCTGTTTCGGGAAAATCCTGTTGTAACATGAAAATCTGAACGGTATAATGAAAGGTGGAGGGAGGGCTTGGCCAATGAATGAGACGATTTCGAAAAGAAACGAGCTGCTGGCGGGGCAGGTGATCAGGGGACTGGAATCCCGCAACATGACGGGCTCCTATGCGAAGGACAAAGAAGAAGCTCTTGCTCAGGCACTTAAGTACATCAAGACGGGCGCAAGTGTCACGATGGGCGGAGGAATGAGCGTCCATGAGATCGGACTGGTGGATGCCCTCAAGATGGGGGATTACAGATTCATCGACCGGGACGCAGTGGAAGATAAGCGCGCAGCGATGCTCGCCGCCTATGATGCGGACTACTTTCTCTCGAGCGCCAATGCCATCACGCAGGACGGTGTTATTGTCAATATAGATGGCAATGCAAACCGTGTATCTGCCATTGCACAGGGACCGAAGCATGTCCTGTTCATCGTCGGCATGAACAAGGTGTGCGACGATGTCGACGGCGCCATGAAAAGAGCCCGCAATGTCGCGGCACCGATCAATGCCCAGCGCTTCGGCCTTTCCACACCATGCACGAAGACCGGCACCTGCATGAACTGCAAATCACCGGACACGATATGCTGTCAGTTCCTCATCACCAGATATTCCAGACATGAAGGGCGCATCCATGTGATCCTGGTGAATGACAATCTGGGATTCTGATATCGAAACCCTGTGCCTGCGGGGATGAACTGATGACGGAATGCCCGTGTCAATGAAAGGAGAAACGTGATGAAGACCATCCGGGACATGTATAAAGAGGTGATCGCATCCGAGGAACTGAAAAGAGAATTCCTGGAGGCTGTCAAAGATGAAGAGAACGGCCCGAAGAACGTGAAGAGATTCCTGAAGAAGTACGGATGTGAGCCGACACGGAACGAACTGATGTCTTTCTTTGAGGAGAAAAGCGGCGCTGAGCTTGATGAGGGAGAGCTTGAGGTCGTTGTCGGCGGAAATGGTATATGGGCGGAGATTATACAGCTTTTCAGGAATGCCGAATCGACAGGGAGGTAATGATGTATCAGTTTCCGGAGGATATGAAAAAAGCATACGAAAGCAGTCCGCTGTCCTTTGTCTATTATCAGAACCTCGAAGGTAAGGCTGTCCCGGTTCTGGCATCCGGTGGATTCTGCAAGTCCGCGAGAGTGAGCAGAGAGCGTGTCCTGGACTGGATCAGTGCAGGGATGTTTGAACGGATGGATCCGGACGACGTCGGTATCATGGCCAAGATCAGCGAGGATTTCCTTCTTAAGCGCGGACCCTATGACGTGGTGTTTCGCTGTAACGTGGATCCTTCGGACGGCAATCAGGAGGCGGAAGCAGGCCATGCTGTAAACATGATGCTCCACGGTGTGGGCAGATGGCAGACCATGCCGGACGGCACGGAGCTGGCAGTCATTTCCTATGCCAATCTCCTGGCGACGCAGGAGGTGACGAAGGAGAGGATAGAAGCCTATACGCTTTTCCAGAAGGACCGTTTTTATACGGATCCGCTGACAGGACTTCCGAATATCAATTATATCAATGAATACGGCAACGGAAAGATTGACGCCATACGTGCGGGAGGTCATACGCCCGGTGTGGTTTATGTGGATGTCAACGGTATGCAGTTCTACAACAATCAGTATGGGGTCAAGGAAGGGGACCGGCTTTTGAAACTCATCGCGGAAACGATGGAAAAGAAGCTTCCGAAGGCCCTTATCTCGAGGACCATCGATGATCATTTTGTCGTGATCACGGAACTGGATGATAAAGAAATAATGGAAGCACAGCTGTCTGAGCTCAATTCCTTCATTTGCAAGAATGCCCGCGGCAATACAACGGGAATCCGTTCCGGGGTCTGCCTGATGACGGAGAATACGGAATTGACAGAGGCGCTGGATCACGCCAAACGCGCCATGAAGCGGATCGAGAACAACATGAACCGTGAGGTGGCTTTCTTTTCCAAGGCCGAAGATAGTGTCTACTGGAAAAACCGGTATGTGATAGAAAACTTTGATCGTGCGATGAAGCAGGGATGGATCAAGGTGTTTTATCATTCGCTCGTTCGCCTTGGAAATGTGAAAATCGCGGCGTTTGAAGGCCTTGCGCGCTGGCTGGATCCGAACCGGGGCACGATTTCACCGGGGGAGTTTATCCCGGTGCTGTCCAAGTATCATCTCCTGCATAAACTGGACCTGTACATGTTTGAGCAGATCTGTCGCGAAGTAAAGCTTCGCCACGACAACGGACTGCCGCTTCTGCCGGTATCCGTCAATTTTTCAAGACAGGACTTTGATCACGCGGATATCGTGGCTGAGATGAACCGGCTGTTTAAAAAATACGGACTTGAGGCGTATGTGGATAAAAGCTGTTTCATCGTCGAGATCACGGAGCAGGATCTGGCCGTCGGCACGGACAGGCTGAAGGATCAGATCAGACAGATCCGCGATGAGGGCTACCGCATCTGGCTGGATGATTTCGGGAGCGGGTATTCCTCTCTGAATATGTTCAGTCAGTTTGATTTTAACCTGGTCAAGTTTGATATGGAACTGTTGCGGCATCTGGATGAGCATGACGGCGTCAACCGGATCATCCTGAAGGACCTGGTCAATATGGTCCGTGAACTGGGCATACACACACTGGTCGAGGGGCTGGAAACGGAGGAACAGTTTGATTTCCTCAAGAAAATCGGCTGCGAACTGGCGCAGGGCTTCCTGTTCCACAAGCCGGAGCCGCTGGACGAGGCACTGTACCGGATCAATGCCGGCGATTCCGTCAAGATATGCGAAACGCCGGAGGAACGGGAGGCCATGAACCGGTTGTATTTTCAGAAATCTTAACAGACGGTATTAATGGGTGGACGGTCCGAGCCCCCACTGATCCACCAGATCACTATGATCCACAAGTCCCATGTAATAGGCCGTGACCTCTGTGATTTTGACGCCGGGCTCATTGTCGTCCTGCATGATATCCGTGAGGTTGTCCCAGGCGTAATCGACAAATTCCTGCGGAACCGTGTCGGAAGCGGCATACAGATCGGGAACACTCAGGGTGTGGATGAACTCGTGGGCGATGGTGGATGAAGTGATGAACTCGTTTCTGTGGTTGAGCATCAGCACGAGGAACTCGTACGGAGGTTCTTCTTTGCCCTCCATCATATACCAGTAATCCTTCATCGACCGTTCCGGCCCGGATCCCACATCGAAAGAGCAGGAAACATTCGTCGAATTCGGATTCGAGTTGAGTGCGAAAAGATAGACGATGCCGTCCGCCTGCAGCGATTTTTTGACCGCGTCGCTGTTGACTCTCGAGGCAATGATCTCATCGGCCTCAAAAATGCCTTCCTTCTCCTTGTTGATCGTGCTGCCGAGATCGGTCGAGAAGGCGCCGTCGTACAGAAGCTCCTGATGCTCTTCCCAGTCCCAGATAAAATGCACATCCCGTCCGTATTCGGCGATGTTTTTCTCGAGCCAGCTCATGGCGTCTCCCAGCCGGTCATGATACTTCGCCAGTTTATCGGCGCCGTCCCCTGTTTCAAAGTCCCAGGAGGACGATGCATCGTCGGCGACGATGGTGACCACGGCGATTTTTCCTTCGACCTCTTTTACTGTTCCCATCGGGTAATCGGCCAGTGTCCATTCACCGGAAGACGATGACGCGGTTTCGGAATCATCGGACGGAGTTTCTTCTGTCTCCCAGAAGCCGTATTCTTCGTCGCCCTCTGCGCTTCCGGATTCCTGTGCGGTGTCGGATTCCGGATAATCGGCATCCTCATCCATACAGCCTCCCAGCATCGAAGAAGAAAGCAACAGCGTTGCGCATATCAGGCATAGTTTTCTTGTGACTTTCAAATTTGGTTCCTCCTTCAAATCCCTGCTGAGAGTTCTTCGCACGGGAGTATAGCACAAATAAATATGGATTGGCAAGTCTGCGGATGGAACGGGAAAGAAGAATTCGGCGGGGGAAAGGTTGCAGAATGCGCCGAATAATGGTATGATATTAAGGTTAAAGACTTATTCTGTAATCCGCGGACATTAAATAATGTAAATAGGGTTATCACTCAAATGAAATAACGATCAGGAGGACAATGGAAAATGAAAAAGAGAAAATCGTTAAAGCGGACGCTGCTCACCCGGATTATCATCTATGTGGCTGTCATCATCGTGATCATCACACAGATCAGCATCAAGCTGGCGGCGGATAACATCGAATCCCTGACGGATAATATTCTGGCCCGGGAATCCGCCACCTACGCGAGTGAGATTTACAGCTGGTGGAACAACATCGAGGAGCGGGTCGGACAGACGGCAGAGGTCATAAAAAATTCACCGGAGATGTCCTATGACGACATGCTCACCATGCTGCTTGCGCTGACGGCAAAGGATCCGGATTCCCAGGACATCTACATGGCATACGGCGACGCTTCGGTTTTCCTGGACGGCTCCGGCTGGATTCCGGACGATACCTTCGTATTTACCGACAGACCGTGGTACCAGGGAGCGCTGAATAAAAAAGGAGCGATTTTCTCATCGGAGCCCTATGTGGACGCGTCAACCGGCAAGACCTGTCTGGCCTGCTCCGTCATGATCCGCGACAATGTGGTGCTCAGCAGCGATATCAATTTCGACAAGGTCGCCGAGAAGGTGAACGGATTTTCCTCCATTTCGCCGGATGCGAAATACTATATCATCAACAAGGAAAGCAAAGATATTCTGATCAGCAACGTGACGTCGAGCGTGGGACAGACGCTGATCAACACGAGCGACCCGGTGGCTTCCGGGCTGTCCGCCGTCTTTGACTCGCTCAACACATCTGCGACGTCTGACGGAAGCAAGGTAAAAACGGCAAAGACCTCCGCGGGCTCCATGATGTTTACTGCCACGGACATCCAGGACACCTCCTGGGTGGTGGTGAGTGCTGTGCCGTCCTCCCTGTTGAGCAACAGCATTCTCAAGGTGATGTTTGTGACGTTCCTCAGTGCCATTCTGCTGCTTCTTGTGCTCTCCGCCCTGATTTATCTCAGTATCAGCAGGGCCATCAATCCGGTCGCGACCGTGACGGAGCGCATTACGGATATCAGCAAGGGCGACTTTACAGTTACGCTTGTCCCTGAGGGCAACAATGAGATCACCACGCTCAGTGAGAGCCTGAACGGTTATATCGAAAAGATGCGGACCACCCTGAACAGCCTGTCTGATATTTCGGGCGCGATGAACAGCCGGGCGGGAGAGTGCTTTGATATTTCCCACACGCTGTCCGATGCCAACCAGAATCAGGGCGAATCGATCGAAAAGCTCAACGACACGCTGAACGGAATGAACGCATCCATTGAGGACATTGCCCATGCGGCAAATGAGCTTGCGACCACCTCCAGTCAGCTGGCGGGAAGCGCGGCGGATGTCCGGAGCCTGTGTGACGAGACGCTGGAAGCGTCCGGCAAGGGCAGGAGCGAGATGGAGGTCATGACGAGAAATGTGAATACGCTCAGCGAAACGATCGGTGAGCTCACGGCGCTGATCCGGGTCACGGCGAAGTCGGTGGAGGAGATCACCGGGATCACCGATACCATCAATGCCATCTCCGCGCAGACCAATCTTCTTTCGCTGAATGCATCCATTGAGGCGGCAAGGGCCGGTGAGATGGGCAAAGGCTTCGCAGTCGTGGCACAGGAGGTCGGAATCCTCGCGAATCAGTCCTCCGAAGCGACGGACACCATCCGCAAGCTGATTGATGAGATTACAAAGAATATTGCGGATATTAATAAAAAAGCCGACATCTGCGTCACGGACATGGAGGCCTGCATCAGCGGTGTTTCCGGAGCAAACGACTCCTTCCATACGATCTACGAGGATGTGGAAAAGGCGACGGAAGGGATCGTCGCGATTGCGAACGGCATCGAGCGGATCAATGACGTCGCATCCAGCAATGCGGTGACCACGCAGGAGCAGGCTTCAAGCATCAACGAGGTGCTCGGCCTCAGCGACAGGATCGTATCGGAAAGCAACAAGCTGCGCGAGGAGACGGCGAACATCACGAGTATCTCGGAGAATCTCAACCGGTATTCGGACGAAATTAATTCTGATCTTTCACAGTATACGCTGTGACCGGAGTGACAAAGTGAAAACGCAGATCATCAGAAAACTGTCCGCAACAGCGCAGACGATCAAAACCAGCCTGGCCATGATGATACCCGTGCTCTTTGTCGGCAGCATCACGGTTCTGCTGAACGGTTTCCCTGTTCAGGCGTATCAGGATTTCCTGGATGCTTTCCTGGGCGGGTTTCTTCGGATGATCATTCAGCTGGTTCAGGTGACGACGATCGGCGGACTGGCTCTTTACCTTACGATTGCGTTGAACCAGTGCTACATGAATCAGCTGGAGGAGGGACAGCGCCTGGTGACCCGATTCGCAAGCATGCTCGGGTGTCTGACCGGTTTTTTCATTCTGGTGGGCTTCTTTACCGGGGAGAAGGATTTTTCGCTGCTCTCCGGGCAGGGCGTGTTCAGCGCCCTTCTGGCAGGCCTCATCGGCTCGGCGATGTTCAGAAAATTCGAGTCGATGTTTGAGACCAAAAAATCGATATTTGTGGATGGAGCGGATTCCGTGTTCAATGCGGCTATTCATGTGATTCGGCCCTTCCTGGCGGTGGTGCTGTGCTTTGCCGTTGCGAACTATCTGATTACGGTCTGCTTCGGTGTGCAGAGCGTCCAGCACCTGTTTATGAAGGGGGTGGACGCGGTCTTTTTCAGCATGCGCCGTTCCTACGCGAGCGGGTTGCTGTTCCTGTTCCTGATCAGCCTCATGTGGTTCTTCGGCATTCACGGCAACAATGTCCTGAACCAGGTCGCAGAGGATATGTTTGTGGCCATCATCCCCGGAGAGATCGTATCAAAGAGCTTTATCGACACCTTCGTCAACATGGGCGGAACGGGATGTATGATCGGACTCCTGATCGCTTTGCTGATCTTCGGAAAAAGGAGCTCCACCAAAAAGCTTTCCCGGATGGCGCTTTTTCCGAATCTGTTTAACATCAGCGAGATGCTGGTTTTCGGGCTTCCGATTATCTATAATCCGCTGATGCTCGCTCCGCTCATTCTGGCTCCGGCGCTTTGCTTTTCCAATGCATATCTGCTCACCAGGGGGGGCTTTCTGCCGATGGTTACCAGTGAGGTCGTGTGGACGACGCCGGCGCTCTTAAGCGGTTACTTTGCCACCGGTTCCGCGAGGGGCGTCATCGTCCAGCTGATGAATGTGCTGATTTCCACAGCCTGCTATGCGCCGTTCGTCATTTTGTATGAAAAGAGATCGCTTGATGAGTTCTCTTCCGCGATGAATGAGCTTGTCGGGATTTTGAAAAAGAGTGAGGAGACCACGGAAGAGGTGATGCTCACGGAATGTGAGGGAACGGTCGGGAGGCTGGCTAAGCTTCTTGTTAATGATCTGGAGGTCACTCTGGCAGCTTCGTCCGCAAAGAGCGATCCGGAAAACGTGGAGAGTCCGCTATTGATGAAGTATCAGCCGCAGTTTGACAACGAGGGCCACTGCATTGGAGCGGAAGCGCTCCTTCGCTGGAATCACGCCAGGTACGGATTCATCTATCCGCCGCTGGTGGTGCGTCTCGCAAAGGAGAGCGGGCACCTCTACCAGCTGGAAACGTATATCATTGAGAGCTCGGTTCGTGATTCGGAGAGCTTCCGGAATGTCTATGGCGCTAAATTCAAGCTGAGCGTGAACGTCACGGTCACGACCCTGTATGACAAACGATTCCTCCCGTTCATCGGCGAGCTTTCCGGCAACTATCATCTGAAACCGGGTAATATCTGTCTTGAGATCACGGAGGAAACCGAGCTGGTGACGACGGAGGAGACCGGGGAGCTTATCAGAAAAATCCGATCCTTCGGTTACACCTTTGCACTGGACGATTTCAGCATGGGGCACACATCGCTCCAGTATCTGCAGCATAATCAGTTTGATCTGGTGAAGCTGGACGGGAACCTGATTAAATCGCTGCTGACCAATGACCGCACGAGGGAGATCATTAATTCCATTGTATATCTCTCTAAATCACTGAATTTCAGGGTGCTTGCCGAGTTTGTCGAAACAGTGGAACAGAAGGAAGCGCTGGAGAGGATCGGATGTCTTCTGTATCAGGGATATCTGTACAGCCCGGCGGTGGACAGGGATACCCTCCTGTCCATGGGCAAGTAGCAGAGGCGACGGACATTGTCTACCTGCGAGAGGGACGTTATGGATTTTCAGGCTGTAGTTGACAGTATGACCGCAATGACCTGCGTGGTCTCGGTTGAGAGACTGCCGGGTGAGCATAATGCCCGGTATCGGCTGGTCACGGGCAACCGGGCATATGTGGATTCCATCGAGCATCCGGCACCGGGCACGCAGATGCTCAAGGATCGTTTCGTGCCGAATTCGGAGTATACGGATTATCTCACCAGGGACCTGAATTTTGAGGATTACTGCTACCGCAGTGCCGTCGAAAAGAAGTGCCTGCATTCCTACGCCCATCCGGAGCGGATGGATGTGTGGCTCAACATGAGCTTTCTGCCCCTCTGCGAGGAGAACGGGCTCTGCTACTGTCTGTACATAATGGAGATCAATTTTGAACCTGATTCGGAGCAGCTCTCCAGTGTCTCCAACGAGACGGCCTCCTCGGTGCTTGACACCTGCATCCGGCTGCGGGGAACCAACGATTTCAATGCGACAATGAAGGATGTGGTCGCAGGGATCCGTGATCTCTGTGAGGCCGAGCACTGCTGTATCCTGCTGATGAACGAGATCGAGCGCTCCTGCCGCATCCTCGGAGAGGCGTTTTCCGAGGGATCCGCGCTTCTCCCCATGGAACACTATCTGAACGATGAGTTCTATGACATTGCTGAATCCTGGATGGGAACCATTGCGGGCAGCAACTGTCTCATTGCCAAAAATGAGCAGGATATGGAAATTGTCCGGGAACGTAATCCGGTGTGGTATGAGTCGCTCCACGCTGCCGGGGCACACAATATTGTCCTGTTTCCGCTGAAGTCAAGGAATGAACTGCTGGGATATATGTGGGCGCTCAATTTCAATCCGGACAGGGCTGCCCGGATCAAGGATACGCTGGAGATCACCACGTTTATTGTCGGTTCGGAGATCGGCAATTATTTCCTGCTGGATAAGCTGCGGTTCCTGGGCTCCAAGGATATGCTGACCGGGGTGATGAACCGCAATGAGATGAACAACTATGTGGACAGCCTTGCACGCGGTGATGCGGGCAATATCTCCGTGGGTGTGATCTTTGCGGACGTAAACGGTCTGAAGACCATCAACGATCTGGAGGGACATGCCGCGGGAGACCTGCTGCTTAAGAATGCGGCGAACGCGATCCGGGAGGTCTTCGACGAAAGACAGATTTTCCGCGCGGGCGGAGACGAGTTCTCCATCATCGTAACCGGAATCACGGAGGAGGAGCTGGCAGACCGCGTGGAAAAAATCCGCCACGCCTGCAGAAAGTACGGGAATCTCTTTTTTGCCTTGGGCGGTTATGTCGAGAAGGACAGCCGGAATGTCCGCATGGCACTGAAATGTGCGGATGAGAGGATGTACGAGGACAAACGGCTGTTTTACGAAGAGAACCCGGACCGGGTGAGCGCGGATGAAAGCCGCAATGTGCTGCAGAACCAGACGGATGTGGATTTCCGCGAACACAGCATCTTCAAGGAGATGAATTACGATCACCTGACGGGACTGCCCAGTATGACGTATTTCTTCAAGCTCGCGGAAATCGGACGAAAGAGCATGCACGAGCGGAACATTCCGTCCGCACTGGTTTATCTTAATTTCAGCGGCCTGAAGTATTACAACAAGCGATTCGGATTCGCGGAGGGCGATGCGCTGATCAGGGATTTTTCCAGAGTGCTGTCCGGCGTGTTCGGTGAGGAACAGAGCAGCCACTTCGGACAGGATCATTTCGCGGTCTTTGCCGAGGCGGAGGATCTTGAACAAAAGCTGAAAAGGGTCTTCCGGGAGGCCAAATCCTGCAACGGCGGGAAGACACTTTCGATTCGTGCCGGCATCTATCTGGATTCCATGGGCGTCGTGGAGGTTTCGCTGGCCTGTGACCGGGCGAAATCAGCCTGCAACACCTCGCGGGGAAATTACCGGTCAATCTTTACTTACTTCGATGAGAAGATGCTCCAGAAGGAACTGAACAGACAGTATATCATCGACAATCTGGACCGTGCCATCAATGAAAACTGGATCAAGGCGTTTTACCAGCCGATCGTGCGCGCCGCCAACGGGCGGGTTTGTGATGAGGAAGCCCTGGCACGCTGGATCGATCCGGTAAAGGGAATGCTTTCACCGGCCGATTTCATACCGATTCTTGAGGATACCCGGCTGATTTACAAGGTGGATCTGCATATTCTGGATGTTATTTTGGAAAAGCTGAAAAAGCAGGCAGATCACGGCCTGCACTGTGTCCCCGTATCCGTCAACCTTTCGCGGACGGATTTTGAAATGTGTGACATCGTGGAGGAAATCTGCAACCGGGTGGATGCGGCGGAGATTTCCAGAGAGCTGATCACGATCGAGATCACGGAGAGTGTCATCGGCGAGAATTTCGACTTCATGAAGGAGCAGGTGATGCGGTTCCAGGAGCTCGGCTTCAAGGTCTGGATGGACGACTTCGGAAGCGGATACTCCTCGCTGGATCTTCTACAGGAGATTCAGTTTGATCTGATCAAGTTTGATATGCGTTTCATGAGACAGTTTGAGAAATCTCCCAAATCCAGGATCATCCTGAAGGAGCTGATGAGGATGGCGATGAGTCTGGGCACGGAGACAGTCTGTGAAGGCGTGGAGACCATTGCACAGGTGCAGTTTCTTGGTGAGGTCGGCTGTACCAAGCTGCAGGGGTATTATTTCTGCAAGCCCATCCCGTTTGATGATATTCTGGAAAGATATAAGAAGGGCATCCAGATCGGATTCGAGGATCCGGCTGAGGTCGGATACTATGAAGCGATCAGTACCATCAATCTCTATGATATCGGTTCGGTGGCCAATGACGAATCAGAGGCAATACAGCGCTATTTCGATACGCTGCCCATGGCGGTTATCCAATACGATAAAAAGAAGCTCCGGGTGATCCGCTGCAGCCGCTCCTTCAAGGATTATCTGAAGCATTATTATGACGTGGATTCCGTCGGGGATATCGATTCGCTTTCGGATATTACCGGCACCGCGGATTCCAATGTGAGGGAGGGACTGAACCGGTGTGCCGATGAGGAGGGATACCGCGCTTTCCTCAATGAAAGGCTTTTTGACGGTTCGATGGCGCATATTATGATCAAAAAGATCATTGAGCATCCGGACGGAAAGTCTGCTGCTTATGCCCTCGCCGTGCTGGGGATCACGCCCGAAAGGGAGAATCAGCTGACCTATGCCCACGTTGCGCAGGCACTTTCCTCGGATTACATTAATCTCTATTATGTGGACACGGTGACCGGGAGCTTTTCAGAATACTCCGCAGCCGGTCCCGGGAAGGGGCTTTCAGCAGAACGGAACGGACAGAATTTCTTCGAGGAGTGCCGAAAAGATTCGGAGACAATGATTTATGCGGACGATCAGGAGCGCTTTCTTGAGACCTATACAAAGGAACATATCATGCAGGCGATCGATGAACAGGGTGCCTTCCATCTGACCTATCGTCTCATGATCAACGGGGAGCCCACCTATGTGAGTATGAAAGCCACCCGCATGAGCGAGGATGACCGTCATATCATCATCGGCGTCAACAATGTGGATGCGCAGATGCGGCAGCAGGAAGCCATGGAACGCCTCAAGGAGGAGCGGATCACCTACGCGAGGATCTCCGCGCTGATGGGCGATTTCATCGCCATCTACACGGTCGATCTGAAAACGGGAACGTATATGCAGTACAGCGCTACCAGTGAGTATCGGGGGCTTAAGACTTCCGATCTGGGCAGGGATTTTTTTGAGGATTCCAGAAGAGAGATCGAGGGGATCATCTATCCCGATGATCTGGCATCCTTCCGAGATGGCTTTACCATGGAGAAAATTCTTGAGAGGACAAAGGACGGCGGGGTGTTCAAGATGCATTACCGGCTGATGATGGGCGGTAAACCGGTCATGGTGACTTTGCGTGCGGGTATGGTGAAAGAAAAGGAAGGCGACGAGCTGGTCGTGGGGGTCGGCAAGACGGAGCTGGAAAGAGAATGAGCGGGGGGACGATGTATACAAAACAGCAGCTTTCGCAGTTTCCCTATTTCAGGGAGCTGCTTGGTGAACATGAGATGAGCGATATTCTGGACTCGCTCACGGGACTGATCGCGCGGCCCTTTATCATCGGATTTGTCCGGAGTCTGATCGAATCGAACAGGCAGTTTACCTTCGGAATTATTGACCTGGATAATTTCAAGTTCATCAATGATACGTACGGTCATAAGGTCGGAGACGGCGTGCTGATCGGTGTCGCTTCGGGACTGATCGAGTATATGGGCAATCTGGGGCTGGCCGGACGCTTCGGCGGCGATGAGATTCTTTTTGTCGATCTGCAGAATATCAGCTATGATGAGAAGAAGCACTTTATCGAGGGCATGTATTTCAACTACCGGGTGCTGCGCAAGAATGTCAAGCTGGACGGGTGTGAGCCGTTTATTACCGGAACCATCGGCTGTGCCACGTATCCCTATGACGCATCGGATTATGACACGCTGTTTTCACTGATCGATAAGACGCTCTACCGCGGGAAATCCAAGGGCCGAAACTGCTATATCATCTATGTGGAGGAGAAACATAAGAATATCGAGATCACCCAGATGGCCAAGAAGGGAATCTACCAGACCTTCCACCGGCTGGCGCTGCAGTTTGACCTGCTGCCCAATATTCATTCCAGGCTGCAGGCAGCATATGAGACGCTCACAGAGGAGCTTAGAATATCGGATCTCTACTACATCGGACTTGACGGGGTGCTCAAGAGCATGAACGATCCCTCTGTGGCAGAGGATGTGTCGGATATAGACGACCTGATGATGGATGATATTCATTTCGGCATCAAGCCGGAGGGATTGGAGGAGATCTGTCCGAAGCTGTATCAGGTGATGCTGGACAGGGAAATCGAGGCTTATCTCATCATGCGTGTCGCTGTCGACATGAAGGGCTTTGGCTACCTGATGTGCGGAGAACCGCGTAATCAGCGGATATGGCAGGAGGATGAGCGCGCGATTCTCTTCTTTACCGCACGCATGCTGGCCGGCAGCCTGGAACGCAACCATCAGCAGCTGTGACAAACGCGATTGAAGAACTGAAGAAAGCGATCAACGACAATTTTGTCGGCAAGCAGGAGGTTGTAGAAAACCTTCTCATTTGTCTGCTTGCCGGAGGACATGTTCTTCTGGAGGATGTGCCGGGGGTCGGCAAGACGACCCTCGCAAGGACGTTGGCCAAGGCCGTGGACTTGAGCTTCGGCCGCATTCAGTTTACCCCGGACACGCTTCCGTCAGACGTGACGGGGGTGTCCGTTCTTAACATGAAGACCGGCGAATTCGAATACCGCGAGGGTGCCATCATGCGGCAGCTGATTCTCGCAGACGAAATCAACCGCACCTCACCCAAGACACAGGCAGCCCTTCTGGAGGCCATGGCGGAGGGACATGTGACGGTGGATGATCGTGAGATCCGGCTTCCGGAGCCCTTCATGGTCGTCGCTACACAGAATCCGGTGGAATTTGTGGGCACCTACCCGCTGCCGGAGGCTCAGCTGGATCGCTTTATGATGAAGCTCTCCGTCGGATATCCCGAGGCTGCGGATGAGATCAGAATGACCCGCCGGTTTCTGGAGGGCAGAACGAGTGATACGGTGGAGAGCGTACTGAATGCAGAGGGACTTCGGAAGATGAAGGAGGAGACCCGGGCGGTAAACGTGTCGGACGCCATCCTTACGTACGCGGATGAGATCGTGAACCTCACCAGAAAGGAATCGCGGTTCGTGCTGGGCGTCAGTCCCCGCGCAATGATTCAGATGGTCTGTGCGGCACAGGCCAAGTCGGTTCTTGCCGGGAGGGATTATGTGATTCCGGACGATATCAAGGCAATCGCAGTCAATACGCTTCATCATCGTGTGTCACTCACCTATGAGGCCAGGGTCGCCGGGGCGAAGGTGGATGACGTGATCTACGAAAACGTCCTGAAAGCCAGAATTCCGATGGTGTGATATGCTGAGGAACCGCCTGATTGCTCTGGTGATCCTGCTGCTGTCCCTCATCTGGATTTCCTTTTCCGGCGGTCCGGTGAGTTACGGCTTCTTCTTTCTTTCCCTGATCACACCGGTCATATCCGTCGTCTATTCGCTGATCATACTCTTCCGGTTCCGTATCTATCAGGAGCTCGAAACCAAAGCGGTTGTGGCGGGAACGCCGACGGGCTTCTATTATACGCTTCAGAATGAGGATCCTGTCGCCCATGCCGGGATCCGCACGGCTTTTTTCTCGGATTTTTCCATGATCAACGGTCTGGACAGCAACACCGAGGTCGAGCTGCTGCCGCACACCGGCGTGAGCGTCAAAACGCAGTTGATCTGCAGGTACCGCGGGGAATACGAGGTCGGCATCCGAAGCGTCGTCGTCACGGATTATCTTCGCCTGTTTTCGCTCACCGCCAGAAACCGTGAGACACTCAGGGTGACTGTGCTGCCGCGGCTGGAGATGCTGGAGGAGATCGGCTGTCTGGACGAGCTTGTCAACGCGTCTGCAAATGCCGGCGCTTCAGAGACGGAGCCGGATGTGCTGGTGAGGGAATACCTGCCCGGAGATGATCTGCGGAGCGTGAACTGGAAGACAACCGCGCGGATCGGTAAGCCGATGGTGAGAAAGCGGATCGGGGAAGAGACGCCGGGCGTCTGCATTCTTCTGGATTCCTGCCGGTACAGCGATGAACCGGAAACGTATCTGCCGATGGAAAACAAGCTTCTTGAAACGATGCTGTCGGTCACCTCCTACTATCTGGACCGCGGAATCCGTGTGGGAGCCTATGCCTGCGACCGCGGACTCAGCAGATATACGCTTGAGGGAACCGGCTCTTTCGAAGATTTTTATCAGGCGATGGCCCGGTTTCGTTTTCGGGAGGAGAGTTCCCAGGAAATCCTCTTTCGGGAGGCTTCTTCGGAGGCGGAACTTTACACGGGGAAGGCTGTGATTCTGGTGCTTCATGAATGGAGCAAAGCCGTCGGTGTGTTCGTCGGACAACTGGAGCGGTATTCCGTTCCGGTGCTGGCCTGTCTGGTGACGGATGATCAGGAAGAGATTCCTGATACCACGGATCTTCACAGACTTTCCTTCCGTGTGATCGGTTATGATGAAAGACTGACGGAGGCGCTCAAATGATCGCCTTCCTGTATGAATTTCTTTACGTTTTTGCTGTTTCCGCAGGATCAGCAGCGGCATTGGCACCCGTGATCGGGCTTGAACAGGCGACAGGCGCGGCAGTGGTGATCACGGCCGCAGTGGCTGCGGGAGTCACAGCGTTCAGACATCTGCCGTGGACCGGGAGGCTGATTATGACCGGCTTTCCGATCACGGTTGCCTCCGCTTTGTTCATGCTGACCAGAAATGAGACCATACGCGAAATCCTCTCCGGGTATCTTGCCTTTCTCTGGCTGCCCCTGATCGGCGTTGGAGCCGCCCTTTTCGGCGAGCTGTTCGCGCATTTTAAAAACCTGCGCAGGATCGCGGCGGGGCTTGGCGTCGTGATCCTGATCGTGCTTACCGCGTTTGACGTGGAAACAGAGAAGACATCCGTTGCGGCGGTGCTGCTTCTCTTCCTGCTTGTAGCTACGGATGAGGTGCAGCGGACATGGAACAAGTCGGGCTACACCGACGCGAAGGCGCATCTGGTCTGCGTGTCGCCCTTTCTGCTCCTGGTGATGCTGCTTGTCTTTATCAGCCCCTCGCCGAAGGATCCGTACGACTGGGCATTTGTCAGAGCGGCATACCGGCGCGTCAGTCAGACGGTGGAGGAGATCAGCATCCGACTGGCTGTCAGAGGTCTGTCCGATGCGGCGGAAGCGGGGATCGGGTTCTCCGGGCGCGGGGGATTCGGCGGTGAACTGGAGGGTTCGGACAAGGAGGTGATGACGGTCTTTGAGATCCCGGCGGGCGTCTCGGGGTTACGACTTACCGGCAAGACCTTTGACACCTTTGACGGACGGGAATGGAAGGCGCTTGATCCGTCCCGGGCGCCGGATGGTGAGCTGGATGCGCTCTCCCTTCTGGCTTCGGCGGAGGATTTCACGGACACGCCGGATGATCTTGTGCGCAAGTCCACCCTGCGGATTCGCTATCTGCAGATCAATACCGCGCACGTCTTTGCTCCGCTGAAGACCATTTCGGCGGGACCGGCGTCCTTGTATGAGCAGATGCGTCATGGCGGAGGGGATCTTCTGTGGCCGTCGCGCAAAACCTTTCAGACGGAGTACGAGGTTTCCTGGTTACGGCAGAATTCCGATCACCCGCTGTTTGTCGATTATCTGCGGTCTGTGACCGTTCCGACCCGGGAGAGCTTTGAACGGTATACGGAGATATGCGAAAAGGATCACACGGCGGGATACTCCTATGAAGATCTTCTTTCCCATCGGGAGCATATCATGGAATGGTATGCCAAACCGGTCACGCTGTCGGATCCGATCCGGACATATATGGATTCACTGTATGGAGAGGCATCCGATCCCGGTGACAGGATGGAACAGCTGGAACAATTCCTGCGGGTGCTCACCTATACGGAGGCTCCCGGCGCATTGCCACGGAAAATCCACAGCGGGACGGATTATCTGGATTATCTGTTGATGGAAAGCAGAGAGGGTTACTGCAGCCATTTTGCCACCGCTTTTGTGCTCCTTGCGCGGGCGGAGGGTCTGCCGGCCAGATACGTGCAGGGGTATCTCATCTACCCGGGAGAATCCGCATCAGCAACCGTGGTCTCATCAATGGCACACGCATGGCCGGAGGTGTATTATGATGGGGCCGGCTGGATTGCGTATGAGCCGACGCCCGGGTATGAGCGGACCTCCTATTGGCGTTCGGCGGAGGAAATGAAGCAGATAACGGAGAAAGCGAAAAGCGGATATCCGGCGGGACGGGAGGACGCGGAACCGGTGCCGCTTCCTGAGCTGGAGGAAAAGGACAGCAGGAAAATCTCCGTTCCCTGGTACGCGGTGGTGATACCGCTTGTATCCGGACTCCTGTTCATGCTTCTTCTGTTCGCGGCCGGCAGACTGGTCATGAGGATCAAAACCGGTCGAATGGATCTTAAGGAGCGGTATCATTTGCTGTGCAGGCTTAATCTGATGCTGCTTGGGCTGCTGGGACTGGGGATGGAAGCGCAGGAGACGCTTCGGGAATATCACCTGCGGATCAGCGGGGAGGCAGGAGAGGAGAACACGTCGTTTCTCATGCAGCTGGAACGTTTCCTTTACGGAGGAGGACGGGTCAATAAGGAGCAGGAACAGGAGGCCGCGAACACAAAGGAAAGGCTGTCGGAGCGACTGAGGCAGGAGCATCCGCTTCGGTATCTTCGTTTCAGAAGTAGGTGGGGATGATGATCAGTTCCGTTGTCATAGTTGAACAGATGCTGGTGATCTGTCTGTTGATCTTAATCGGCGCGTTTCTTTACAAAAAAAAACTGCTGACGGATGAAGGAACCAGGCAGATTTCCACACTGATTGTGCAGATCACCAATCCGGCGATCATGCTCTCGACTGCGATCGAGGAGGAGGAAATCATCCCGCCGGCGGAAATCGGCCGGGCGTTTGCTCTGGCCGTGGCTGCTTACGCGCTCTCAGCGCTGGCGGGCTTTCTTATATCGCTGCTTCTTCGTTCCGATGCGGGGGACAGGATCGCGATTGTGATGATGACGATGTATGCCAATGTGGGATTTATCGGGATTCCGCTCGCTCTTGCCACGTTGGGAACCCGCTCGATGGTCTATGTGACGATCAACAATCTGGTGTATTCCCTCCTGTTCTACACCACCGGTATTCCGCTGATCAGACGTTCCGCCATGATCCGGAACGGGACGTGGGAAAGGAAAAAAACGGATGGATCGGGACGCTCTTTGGGCGGATGGAGGGACGCTCTGAAAAGCCTTATGCACATCGGCACGATCGCCGCGATCCTCAGCGTTTTCATCTATCTGTTTCATCCCGAAGTGCCGTCGCTGATCGCGGATCCGCTGCTTTATGCGGGGCGCTGCACCACCTTCCTTTCGATGCTGGTGCTGGGGGTCTCCGTGGCGGGCTCACCGGTCAGAAAATGGCTGACGGATAAAAAGATCTGGGTTTTTGTGCTGCTCAGGGGCATTGTTACACCGGTGGCTGTCTCGCTGATGCTGTCCCCGTTTATTCATGACGACCTTCTGACAGATGTGGTCCTGCTTCTTGTGGCCGTTCCCTCCGGGAGCCTTCCGATGATTGTTTCGCGCGAGCAGGGACTGGACGATCAGATTTTCGCGCGCGGCATCATTCTTTCGACGCTTTTTTCGCCGGTCACCATACCGGTTGCGGCGGCACTGGCCCATTTTCTGATGCGTTTGTGAGTGTGCGACTTATCAGAGCGGACTGCAGGTGTGCTCCGTCAGCACGTCGCCGTCGTAGCGGAGTGTGAGCAGAAACGGCGTGGTGTTCTCTTTAAGAAGTTGTAGAAAATAGCGGTCTCCCTCCCAGAGGGGCAGATCCGTCACGGTATCGATGTCAACCCAGTGCAGCTCGCCTTCATCGCATGCGGGAAGTCCATCGGATATGGGCGCGTCTGCCGATGTGTTTTCCTGGTCGAAGCCGGACGGCAGTGTGAAGTCGTCGGAGGTGTAGAGAAACATGTATTCCGTTTCATAGCGGGTATTGAGAAACAAAACCAGTCCGCGAAAGCGGATATTGGCGGCAAGGATGCCGGTCTCCTCGCGGATTTCGCGCAGTGCGCATTCCCCCGGCGTCTCCCCCTCCTCGATTTTGCCGCCGATGCCGATCCATTTGCCGGCGTTGGGGTCATTGGGTTTGCGGTTCCGGTACATCATCAGATATTGATGGTTTTTTTCAAGATAGATCAGGGTCGTGTTTTTCATCGGATGTCACCTCGGCATCTCTCCTGAATCTTTTTTTCACGCAGCCATAATCGGAGTGCTGGCTGCTGCCTCAACTGTAACTTTCAACCGTCCCCCGCCCCCTTGCGATAGGCCCGCGGGGTGACGCCGTACTTCTTTTTGAACGCATCCTTAAAATAGTTGCCGTCGGAGAATCCGCAGCGCAGCGCGATGTCGGTGATGGAATCGCCGGTGGAGACCAGCTCCAGTGCCGCGTGCTGCAGACGGATAAAGACCAGATACTCATGCACGCCGATCCCGGCAGCCTCCCGGAATCTTCTGGTCAGATAGTTCTGCGAAAAGCCGGCAGCAGCAGCCACGTCGGATGTCCTGATCTCCGAGGCATAATGGCTGCTGATGAAGCGTGCCGCCGTCAGAATCTGCCGGTCCGTTGTGTGAATATTGGCGGGCGTGTCCTGTAAGAAGGTCCCGATCCTGCTGCAGATCAAAAGCAGCTCCTGCAGCTGCGCGCGCAGAATGGGTGCAGACCGCGCATCATTGATGCGTCCCTCCGTGATCATGCGGGTCAGATGACCGGAGATCTGTTCCGCATAGGCATCCGGTATCTGCATGATGCGCATGTCGGAAAAAAAGGCTTCGCCCCGGGGCATTTGGGCGATCGTCTCCTCCTCCAGATGCTCCCTGCCGAAAAAAACGATCACCCGTCTGCAGGCGCCCAGCAGGTAGCGCGTATAATGCAGCATTCTGGGTGGAATCAGAAGAAAATCCCCCGCATGCAGGTCAATCATGCTGTCCTCGATGAGGAAACGGCACGCGCCCTGCTCCACGTAGTACAATTCATAAAACGAATGGCAGTGGTACGAGCCCATCACATAACCGCTCTCGCGATGCACCCGCTCCGCCTGAATCCGATCCCCCATGGATACTCCTTTTGAAAAATCAGTATTATATGAAAATGATAGGGGTTTTTCACTGGAAAATCAAGAAAAATCATCGTATGCTGAACTCATCATGGCAGAAATCAGAGCAAAACTGACACCGCGGGACGAGGCTTTTCTCCACCGCAGCTTGAATGGAACGATGTGGAAGGTCATCCTCACCATCGGCACGCCGCTGGCGTTTTACCAGGGGATGAATCAGCTTTTTTCCATGCTGGACACCATGATGGCATCGTACATCAGCAAGGAATCCGTCTCCGCCGTCGCTTATCTCACCCAGCTTTCTTCCATCCTCTCCGCCCTCGGGGGCGGCCTTGCTGTCGGCGCAGGCATTCAGATCAGTCGTGCCTACGGTGAAGGCAATTTCCGGCTGGTCAGAAAGCGGGTCAGCAGCCTTTACTTTCTCTGCTTCCTCTCCGGCATTCTGATCATGGCCGCCATTCTGCCCTTCGTCAACGCTTTTCTCCATCTGGCAGGCACACCGGAGGAGTTGATCGCAGTCGGAGCCCTGTATTTCCGTGTCGAGCTCTGCGGCATGGTCGTCAAGTTTCTGAATAATGTCTACATCGCCGTGGAACGGGCCAGAGGCAATTCCCGCCGCATCATGCGGCTAAATTTCCTGGTGATCGGCGTCAAGCTTTTCCTCACAGCCCTGTTTGTCTACATCCTGCACGGGGATCTGGTCATGATTGCCATCGCCTCTCTCATTTCCCAATGCACCCTGCTTGTATTTGCTCTCCGCTACAGTTTTGGCGGAGGGGACGGGGCGTTCAGTTTTTCCCCGGGCGCCATTGCCCTGAACAGACAGGTCACCGCGCCGATGATCACCCAATCCATCCCCGTTATTGCCGAGAAAGCACTTTTTGCCTTCGGTAAGACGGTGGTGAATTCCATGTGCACCCTCTACGGGGCGGTCATGGTCGGGGCCATGGGCGTCTCCAACAACCTCGGCGGTGTCACGACCATGCCGCAAAACGGGTTTCAGGAGGGAGCGGCTGCGATTATCAGCCAGAATGTCGGTGCAAAAAAATACCGCCGGGTCTATAGCGCATTCTTCTCCACCATAGTGATCAACATCATTTTAGGCGCCGTCATTTCAGGTTTTGAACTGTGGCAGATCGATTTCTTCGCCGGACTCTTTGACAGCGGAAGCGCGGATTTTCACCGCATGATTGCGCTGGTATACCGCTATGAAGCGCTGGGGGCCGTCCCCCTGGGCGTCAACGCTGCGGTCCTGGCGCTGCTCTATGGCCTGGGCGAAACAAAACTGACCCTGGCGCTCAACTTCGCACGTGTCTTCATCTTCCGGATTCCGGTCTTCTGGTTTTTGCAGAATTACACCAATTTCGGCGAAGCAAGCGTCGGAATCGTGATGATGGTGAGCAACATCTCCGTGGCCGTCTCGGCCGTGATCGTGGCCATCATCGTGCTGGTCCGGTTCAGGAAACAGACCCTTTCTCCAGCGCCAACAGCATCTCCCGATCCCATAGAAGAATCCGAAGCTTCTTCGCCATCGACCGGGCAGGCTCCGTAAACACGGCGTTGGTCATCACCACGCCCACCATTCGATCATAATAGTCTTTCGCCGCGTAGACCTCCTGAATGGCGAAGATTCCCACAGGGTGATCATATCGTTTGCACTGCACGGCATAGGTCACGCCGTCCCGCTCCGCGAGGATATCCGCGCCGAAATCGCGGGAACCGGAGGTTACCTGCACATCGGAAAAGCCAATCCCCCGAAGAAGTTCCGCGCAGTAATATTCAAAATCATGCCCCTCCATCGCATCCATCGGGAGCGGGCGCCTTTTCCGCCACCGCAGAAACAGCAGGGCGGATACAGTCAGAACAGCTCCTGCAACAACAGCGATCACGATTTCCGTAACAGACATAGATTTCCTCCGGTATTCATTCAACAGATATCACGGAAGCGCTGACAAAGCATTTCTGATATGTTATAATAACCGTTATTGTGTAAAAACAAAAGGGAGAGTTCAACCATGTTGGGATATAACCAGCGCAAAAACCGCAGAATCGCACTGGATGCAGAGATCACGATGAAGCCCATCGGCAGCAATGTACAGGCCACCCCGATGAAGGTCGAGATTGAGGACGTTTCCAAAAACGGGATCGGGTTTGTCTGCGATGAGATCCTGTCCCCGGGTAGCACGTATGAGGCAAAGCTCAGGATCTGGACCGATGAAACCATGGATGTGTTTCTGCAGATCGTGCGCGGCGTCCAGGTTGAGAAACGCTGGCAGTACGGCGCGATTTTTATTGGCATGTCCGACGTGGATGCCAGCCGGATTCAGACCTATCAGACCATTCTGGAGCTTCACGAGAAGGAGGCGGCCAAAGCGGATGCCTGATACGGCCATCGCGTCCGTCAGCGTCGCAAAGCCGCCGTTTTTTCCTACTTTCCCTTCCAGAGCCGCTGTTTAAAGCATCTCTCGCAGATGCCGTACCGGTATCCGAAAGGCAGTGCGCGCCCGCACCGCTTGCATTTCCGGCTCTCATATTTCTGATTCTTCAAAAGAGCGATCAGCTTTTCTGAAATCTCCGTCCTCGCCTGATCCATCTCCTCGCAGCGCGCCGAGTGCGGATCGAAGCGCTGAATACAGCTGTAAAGCAGGTCATACTCCCGATAAAGCAGCTCCAGCTCGGACATCTCACGCATGTACATCACATCCTCCAGGATGATGTCGTCCAGGCCGTCACCGTTCAGGATGCTGCGGAAGCACGCCTGCCAGAGGCGGACCAACGGCACGCTTTCTTCGTCAAACTTCAGATTGACGAAATCATAGATCAGCTCCTTGTCGTCGGATTCGCGCTCCAGGATTTTGGCCAGCTCAATTTCACGCGTGACATTTGCCTTGATGAACCCCTGCTGAACGGGCATTTCCGCCCACTTTTCCAGAATAAAGGAAAGCTTTGTGTCAAACTGCAGAATGTCGCGTGGTATGCTGATCACAGCGTTGTCAATTATCGGAACAGCGCTGTCATACGTTTTTCCGAGGGCAGCGGCATTTTCACAGCTGGCGTAGTAGCCGACAGGGTACACGCCGAAGCGGCCGGCCCGGCCTGCGATCTGCTGCACCTCCTCCGGGAGAAGGGGACGGCTCTCCGTCCCGTCAAACTTGTACTCCTCGATAAACACCACGCGCCTGACCGGCAGGTTCATCCCCATGCCGATGGCATCCGTCGCGACCACCAGATCCGTCTCCCCCTCCCGGAACTTGCGCACCTCCTCATGGCGTACGTCGTAGGGAAGCGCTCCGTAAATGATGCTGCACCGATGTCCGTTCTGATTGAGCATTCCGGCCACGGCGTGGACGCTTCTGCGCGAAAAGACAATGAGCGCGTCCCCTTTCTGCACATCCTCCGGGAAATGCACGACATGACGGACCAGTTTTAAAGGAACCAGGCGCTCGTGCTGTGAGACTGTTACCGTGTCGCCGCACAGCTCGATCAGCCGGCACAGGATCGAAGCGGCGTAGGGAGCTGCGCAGATGTGAATACGGTCTGCACGGATTCCGAGAATGGCAGCCGTCCAGGCATATCCTCGGTCCGGATCCGCCAGCATCTGTGCCTCATCGATGACCGCAACCTCATATTTCGCGGAATAATCGGCCATTTCCACCGTGGACGAAACATGATCCGCCTCCCGGTCGCCGTAGTCCTCCTCGCCGGTGAGCATCCGGCACGACAGCCCCGCGTCCAGCATGGTCTCGTACTGCTCGTAGGCCATGAGCCGCAGCGGAGCCAGATAGACACCGCTTTTGGCTCCGATCAGATCCCGGACGGCATCGTGCGTCTTTCCCGAATTGGTCGGCCCCAGATGCAGAATGAATTCCCGTTTCATTCTGCGGGCACGGGGATAGAGTCTGGCGTAGTCCGAGGGCATGCCCTCCCGGATAAAGGACGCCAGTTCGGCCTCAATCAGGAACTCCTCCGCCCGCTGTTCCGCAACCGGGGCATAGCGGGGATTTTTCAGAAGATGTTCCAGGATGGCCTGATCGGTGAGAAACTCCTTGATCACGCTACGAAAACGCTGTTTGGCCTCCTTGCCGAAGACTGCAGCCATCTGGCCTCGCAGATAGCCATTCTGCTTCTCCTTCAGCTTCGGATAGACCTCCATGCTGATCCTGTACATGTAGTTCTGTATTCCGTTGATGCCCGCGAGCTTCCGGATGGTGACATCCTTGGCGGAACGCAGCTTCTGAATGAACTGCTCCAGGTTGCGGTAGGACAACTGTTCAGGCTTGTCGGTTCTGCGGTAATGCGAGTTGTAGAAAGCGCGATCCACGCGCAGCTCTCCATGCTCCAGGCGCTGCAGCACTTTTTTGGCCACCTGTTCGGCGGACACCCGAATCACGCGATCGGTAAACCCGTTCATATCCAGTTTTTCATCGACGATCCCACGCGCATGAAGCGCCTGTATCAGACTCTCGCCCAAACCGATCTCCTTCGCTGTAAACGCAGGTTTCTATCTGACCAACACCGGCCCCTTGTCAGCTGATATTTCTCACCGTACCGACGGACACATAATGATCCAGAACGGCGCCATAGTCCGTGTCCTCTTCCTGCTCAGGGGAAAAGACGCCGTTTACCATGAGTCTTCTGCCGCCGTCCGAAAGTTCCTCGACCGTCCGGTAGTCGTCCGTGTAAAACGCCTTTCGGGACACCAGTCGGTCGTAGAGAATCCCCTTGCAATCCTGCAGCCTGCACTGCGGAAAATTCACGTTGTAAATCAGGCCTGCCACGTAGGGACGGTCGATCAGTTCCGCCATGATCTCCTTGAGGTAGCGGTCGGTTGTCTCATGGCAGCCGTTTGCTCCCTCGGAAAAAGCGATGGAAAGATAGCCCTGGAATTCTCCCTCAAACGCAGCTCCGGTGGTGGCGGAATACTGGATATCGGTGGCCACATTGTATCCGAAATTGATGCCGGACATCACCACATCCGGCTTTTTGGGCATGATGCTGATGCTTCCGACCCGCACGCAGTCGCCCGGCGTTCCGGTACAGGAAAAAGCGGTCACCCCCTCCACCGGAAAGGCATACGGATGCACATCGATCGTGTGTCTTAAGGTGATGCTGTGGGACGCGGCGCTGCGCTGGCCGTCCGGGGCGACCACCCAGACACTGCCGAACTCAGCGGCGGCCTCAGCCAGCCTTCTGATTCCGTCTGATTCAATCCCGTCGTCGTTGGTAATCAGTATTCTTCGCATGGGTACCTCATGTTTTCTTTGGCCAGCGTTCGAAAAGGGCTCGCATGGCATTCCGATATTCGCCCATGTTCTTTGCGGTGCGCAGATTCCGGATCAGTCGTTCCGGCGGCACACCGTCTTCTGCGGCAAACAACGTGCCCATATAGTACCACAGTTCCTTGAGCTTCAGCAACAACTGCTGTTCATTGTCCAGAATGGCTGTGTATTCCTTCGTGATCTCCCGAAGAAATGTCCGGAATTCGGAAAGCGTAAGAGGGGGGCCACCGCAGATTTCCCTGACGAGCGCCGGGTTGGCGACGATCCCCCGACCGAGCATCAGGTGCTTCACCCCGGGGAATGCCCTGCGAAAACCGCTGACATCCTCCGGCGTAAACAGATCCCCGTTGTAGGCAAGCGGTTTGTCCGTGCGCTCCAGTGTCCGGGCAAATAGGTCCCGATGCGGCTTTCCGCTGTAATACTCCTCCTGCACACGGGGATGCAGAATAATCTCGCAGATGGGGTAGCGGTTAAAGACAGCCAGAATCTCATCAAACTCCTCCGGATCCCGCAGACCCAGCCGTGTCTTCACAGACAGCCGGACGCCGTCCCCGGGGAAATCAGGATCGGAAAACACCCCGTCAAACAAAGCGTCCAGCCTGGCCGGATCGGCAAGCATACCGGCGCCGCCGCCCTTTCGGACAACGGTACCCGAAGGACAGCCGAGGTTGAGATTGATCTCCCCAAAACCCAGCGTTTTCAGCTTTCGCGCAGCCCACACGATCTCCGGCGCGGTCTTCGCCATGATCTGCGGCACCAGGAGTCTGCGCAGTGCCGTCTCTTCCGGTGCTTCCCCCTCCCGGGGCATAATTTCCCGAAGATCCCTTTTTTTGAAAGCGAGATTCGGATAAACAGAAAGAAACGGCGTGTAGTACCGGCTGATTCCCTCCGGAAACAGCCGTCTGTGCACCCGTCTGTAATAACAGGTCCCGATACCCTCCATCGGCGCCATACTGTAGATCACGCCGTCCGTTTCGTGCATTTCCCCGCTCACGCCTTATGACCGCCCACCTGTTTGTTGCGCTCGATTGTCATCGCGCCCTCCTGTAGATTCATCCCCTTCAGGATGGCGTTTTTCCCGTATTTCTTCCTGATCTCCAGCACGGCCATCTGGACGTTTCTTTCCTTTTCCTCCGCGCGCTTTTGCTTTTGACGCTCGTTCTCGATCGCCGCGTAGTCCGTGAACAGGTCTAACTGCTCATACTGCGGAGGATCCGCCGGGGAGGGCACCTCGCTCTCCCTTCTGGTGTTGACCGCGGCGACGGTGACGTAGCGGGCCAGAAGATCCGGATCGACCACCCGGTCAAAGATCCGCAGCATGGCATCCATGATCCGTGCCGTGGAGCTGGTGAAGCCGTCAAGGCTCTCCGATCCGTGCGCATGCTTCGGAATCCGGCGGTCATAGCGGTCGGTGGTGATCTGTCCCTTATACTTCGCTCCTCTGACCGGATCCGACAGATTCACTGCGTCATATCCGATGGTGAGAGCGACGCTGTCACAGACGAGCCCCTTTTCCACAAGCTCAAGAACCAGCAGATCGGTCATCTCCTGTGTGATCAGTCGGGTCTCCCCATAGGCGTACGGTCTCTGGAGCACCTGACCGCTGCTCAAGCTGGTGTTTTCCGGTATGTAGCCTTTGACATCCGCTAGCGTACAGGGCTCATAGCCCCAGGCGTGATCGATCAGGAGCTCCGCGTTTACACCCATGAGCCGGTACAGCAGCGGTTCCCCGCGATAGCGGTCGCGGCTTAAGGATGCGCGTGCAATATCCCCCATGGTGTAAATCCCGTAATCCGCCAGCTTTTTCGCGGTTCCCTTCCCCACACGCCAGATATCCGTGATCGGGGTGTGGGCCCAAAGCAGCTCGCGGTAGGACCGCTCGTCAAGCTGGGCGATCCGTACGCCGTCCGCATCCGGTTCCGCGTGCTTTGCCACGATATCCATGGCGACCTTAGCGAGAAACATGTTCGTCCCGATCCCTGCTGTCGCCGTGATCCCGGTCTCATCGAGGACGTTTCGAACCATCCTGATGACCAGTTCATGCGCGCTTATCTTATACAGATCCAGGTAGGACGTCAGATCGATAAACACCTCATCCACACTGTAGGCAAAGATGTCCTCCGGTGCGACATGCTTCAGATAGATGCCGTAGATTTTTTTGCTGGTATCCATGTAGACCGCCATACGCGGCGTCGCGACGATGTAGTCGAGCGCAAGCGCGGAATTCTCCTTTTGTCCGATATCCGTAAAGCTTCCCGTAAAAGCCTTTCCCGGCGCATGCAGAAGACGCTGCGCATTAACCTCCCTCACCCGCTGCTCCACCTCAAACAGTCTGGGGCGGCCGGGGATTCCGAAGGATTTGAGTGCAGGAGAAACAGCCAGGCAGATGGTTTTATTCGTGCGGGATGCATCCGCCACAACCAGATTGGTGGTCAGCGGATCCAGTCCCATGTCCACGCATTCACATGAGGCATAGAAGGATTTCAGGTCTATTGCAGCGTAGACTCGCTTTTTTGCGGAAGATTTCATCTGTGGGATACCTTTTGAATTATTTTACCACGCCAGGCGATCGGTTACAATGCGGCAAAAGTACGGATGGCTCCCTCCCGGGTGCTTGACGAACCGGACGCAAGCACGTAATATGGTATGATGGTAAGCGGCTATGGCGGAATTGGCAGACGCGCCGGATTTAGGTTCCGGTATCGCAAGATGTGCAGGTTCAAGTCCTGTTAGCCGCAGTAATAATTCTCATTCAACGCAGGATGCGGTCTCCGGTATCGCAAGATGTGCAGGTTCAAGGTCTCCGCTTCGCTCCGGTCGGTGCAAAACCGAGGTCCACAGGACCTCGTGCACCCTGTTAGCCGCAGTAATAATTCTCATTCAACGCAGGATGCGGTCTCC
>JAIKYU010000065.1 GCA_024682835.1 Lachnospiraceae bacterium
ACCCTGTCAAACGGAAGAATAAAAGGCGTAGGACCCGGAAAAGTAACGATTCTCGGTTTTGATGCACAAAGCCGAAAGGACTTTGAGGCAGGAAAGATTACCTCTCTTGCGGAAATGGTCAGCACGAAGCTCACGGTGCAGGTCATGGCCGTACCGACCGCGAATGCTGTGTATCTCGCTTCCGGAAAGACCGCAGCACTGCGTTTCAACGGGGTTAAGGCCGCGGCTGCGGATTGGGAGCTGAAGGACACAGTGTGTGATGGTTCCGGCTGTATTGAACTGGTTCAGAATAACGGAAAATATACGGGTAAAGTCCGGGCTGCTGCCGGAGTAAGCGGACAGGCGACGGTAATCTGCCGCTACCGGGGCTTTACCTGGGAGACAACCGTGTATGCGGAAAATCCGTCCCTTAAGACGGAGGACGGCATCACCGGCAGCGGACTCTCCTACACCCTGAGCGGTCTGGCTGTGGGTGAGACGAGGATGCTGTCGGTACAGGGAACGCATCAGAAGCCGCTCTTTACGAGCAGCAAAAATGATGTGGCGTTTGTTGATGAAAACGGCAAGCTCCTTGCCAGAGGCAAAGGCAAAGCCGTCCTGCAGACCAGAATCTGCGGCAAAACCCTGAAGCTTACGGTGACTGTGGAGTAAATTTTTCAGGACAGACGGAAAGGAAGAATCATTATGGCTGACAGACCGACCGGAAGACAGAAGCATATTGTGGAGGGAGGCAGCGGCGTCCATCGGGAAGGAAGCGGACTGGGAACCGGTCCTGTGGGAAGCGGCTCCAATTTTCACGGAGGAAATCAATCCTCGAATTCTTCCGGCGGCGGGAGAGAGACATCCCGTGCGGGTAGCCGCGGCGGCGGAATCTCCTTCGGCGCCATCGTACTGGTGATCATCATTGTTTTGATTTTCTACTGGATGGGCGGCGGCTCGGATTCCGAGGACACAGGCTATGACGAATCCGTTCAGCAGACCGTAGAGGATGTGGATGTTGCGGAAAGCGGGACGATTCTGACGGGCGGTGTCGACAGCTGGAGCGGTCCGTCCTCGTCGATGAGCGGGTGGAGCGAACCCGGTTACGAGCCGTCACAGCTCGATACGCAAGTGGCATCAGGCGCCCGCGACAAACGTACCACGATCCGGAAGGACGGTACGGATCAGAATGTGATTCTGGTCTATCTGTGCGGCACGGATCTGGAATCCAAAAGCGGCATGGCCTCCGGGGATCTGCAGGAGATGGCCGCGGCGGCCTTAAACGAAAAGGTACGGATCTACGTCTACACCGGAGGCTGCAAAAAATGGCATCTGAGCGGGATTTCCAAAGACAGCAACCAGATCTACGAGGTCACCTCGGGCGGTATCAGGCTTCTGGAGAAGGATATGGGCACCGGCAGCATGGTGGATCCCGAAACCCTGACACAGTTTTTGAACTGGGCCCGGAAGAACACATCGGGTAACCGTTATGATCTGATCTTCTGGGATCACGGCGGCGGTTCTGTGTCGGGCTTCGGTTATGATGAAAAGAAGCCGCGCGCGGGCTCCATGACGCTTGCGGACATCGACAAAGCGCTCAAAAACGGACAGATCACCTTCGATTTTGTCGGCTTTGATGCCTGCCTCATGGCGACGGTGGAAACGGCGCTGGTTGTGGGAGACTACGCGGACTATCTCATCGCTTCGGAGGAGATCGAACCGGGTATCGGCTGGAACTACACCCCATGGCTTAATGCGCTGGCACGGGATCCCGGCATGGCCACGACAGAAATCGGAAAAATGATTGCGGACAGCTTCACCGAGGCCTGCGCACAGCTGGCAGGCGGACAGAAGACGACGCTCTCGGTGGTGGATCTGGCGGAGCTTGCCTGCACGGTGCCGGATTCCCTGAAAGCCTTCGCCACGTCTACCTCCGCACTGATCGAAGCGCAGAACTACGAGACGGTGGCCAATGCGCGGAGCGGGGCACGGGAATTTGCCCCTTCCTCTCAGATCGATCAGGTGGATCTGGTGCATCTGTGTATGAATCTGGGCACGGAGGAGGCAAAGACATTGGCCCGGTCGATTCAGGGAGCGGTCAAATACAATAAAACCTCGAAAAACATGACCAATTCCTACGGTCTGTCCGTGTATTTCCCCATGCGGCGGTCCTCTTCGGTCGATTCCATGGTGGAAACCTATGAACAGATCGGCATGGACGCAGATTATACCAAAGTCATCGAGCAGGCTGCGGCGATGAATGTTTACTCTCAGGCGGGGAGCGGTTCACAGACAAGCCCTTATGAAAGCCTCTTCGGCGACGGAGAATCCTCCGGTTTTGAAAGTGTGGAGCTGATCACGGAGCTTCTTGGCAGCCTCCTTTCCTCTGATTATGCGAGATCCAGCGGACTGACGGCAGGCAATACAGCCTTCCTCGGACGATCCGGGATCACGCCGGAAATGGCGGCAAAGCAGCTCTCCCTTCACCATTTTCCCAAGGAGCAGCTGATCTGGCAGACGGATGCTTCCGGCTCACAGGTGATCAGCCTGGATGATAACGCCTGGAGGATGACCACGGATCTGGCGCTGCAGATGTTCTATGACGACGGGGAGGGCTACGTGGATCTCGGACGGGACAACGTCTACGAATTTGATGACAACGGAAATCTGACGGCGCCCTCCGACCGCACCTGGCTTTCCGTGAACGGACAGACGGTCGCCTATTACTACCTGGATGAAACGGACGGGGTCATTACCGGACGCATCCCTGCGTTTTTAAACGGAGATCGGGTAAACCTCATCCTTGTCTTTGACGACGCGCATCCGGACGGCCGCATAGCCGGAGCAAACTATGATTATGAGGCTGGCGATGAGACGATCCTTGTCAGCGCGAAGAATCTGACGGTCTTAAATCCCGGCGATACGATTCAGTTCCTCTGCGATCTGTACACCTATGACGGGAAATATCAGGACAGTTATCAGCTCGGGAAAGCGCTGGCGGTACCGGAGGAAGGAATGGATGCGCTTACGGTTGCCAACATGAATGTGGGGGACGGTGCCGTGCGTCTGCTTTACCGCTTCACGGACACCTACGGCGGCAACTGGTGGACCACGCCGCTCATCCGATGACAGTACGCTTGCGGGATACTGACGTTTGCTGTATCATATGATGTCAGGGCGCAAAGCAACGAAGCAATCCGTGGACATCATATGAAATAATATCAAAATACAGGAAAGAGGGCACACACCAATGAAAGATTTTATCATCGCAACATCCTCCACCTCCGATCTGCCCCGCACCTGGCTGGAAGAGCATGACATTCCGTTCATCGCCTACAGCTACACAAACGGCAGGGAAGTCTTCGAGGACGACTGCAGAGAGGAAAGCCGCGCAGCCGTTTACGCCGGTATGCGCAAGGGCGATTTCCTGAAGACCTCCATGATCAATGAGTATTCCTATCAGGAGTTTTTCAGGAAGCTTCTGGCCACAGGAAAGGATGTCATTTTTCTCGACATGTCGCAGAAGATGTCCACCTCCTACCAGAGCTGCAAGCTGGCGGCTGAGACGATGCGCGAGGAGTTTCCGGACAGGCAGCTTTACGTCATGGATACGCTGTGCATTTCCGGCGGCCTGGGAACCCTTGTCGAAAACATGGTGCGTCTGAAGGAAGCAGGCAGGGACTTCCTTGAGGTGATCGACTGGGGAGAGGCCAATAAACTGAAGATCGCACACCGTTTTACCGTCAACGATCTGAAGTATCTGAAGGCGGGCGGTCGTGTTTCCAATGCCTCCGCACTGGTGGGATCCATTCTGTCCATCAAACCCGTGCTGTATGTACCGGATGAGGGGACGTTAAATGTCGCTCAGAATGTGAGAGGCCGAAAGGCGGCGCTGAATGCCATTCTTGACGGCATCAAATCCGATCTTTCCCAGTGCGACTGCACCGGAACAAAGCTCCATATCCTTCACGCGGATTGCAGGGAGGATGCGGAATTTGTCCGTGATGAGGTAAAAAGGGCCTTTCCGCAGACAGGCGAAATCACCATCACGTATCTGGGGGTGGTTATCGGTGCCCATTGCGGGCCGGGACTTCTGACGGTGTTCTATCTCTGCGGCGGCCGGGCGCGTTGATCCCGAATCTTGCAGTCGGTGGAAAGGAAGCGTGCGCCAAAAGGGCATCTCATCCGGGCGGTTCAGGAGGGAAGCATTGCCTCGGAACTCGGAATCGAGCCCGGCGACCGGTTGCTTTGCGTCAACGATGAGGAAATCATCGATATTTTCGACTACCGTTTTCTGATTGCCGACGAGCAGATCACCCTTCTTGTGGCAAAACCGGACGGGGAGGAGTGGGAATACGACATCGAAAAGGATGCGGAGGAAGATCCGGGGATCGAATTTGAAAACGGTCTGATGGATGAGTACCGCTCCTGCAGAAATCACTGCATCTTCTGCTTCATTGACCAGATGCCGAAGGGGATGCGGGACACCCTGTATTTTAAGGACGATGATTCCAGACTCTCTTTTCTGCAGGGCAATTATGTCACCCTGACCAATCTGTCCGACCGGGATCTGGAGAGAATAACGAAATATCACATGAGCCCTATCAATATTTCGTTTCACACCACCGATCCCGATCTGCGCTGCAGGATGCTGGGCAACCGTTTTGCCGGTGAAGCTCTGAAAAAGGTAGATCGTCTGATCGAGGCGGATCCGCGGATCGAGCTCAACGGCCAGATCGTGCTTTGCAAGGGCGTGAATGACGGCGACCATCTGAGTCAGTCAATTCGAGACCTCATGCGGTATCTGCCGAACTTACAGAGCCTTTCCGTGGTGCCGGTGGGGCTGACCAGATACCGGGAGGGACTGTATCCGCTGGAACCCTTTGACAGACAGGACGCTTTACGGGTTCTGGATACCATTGAGTCGTTTCAACGGGAAGCGTTTGCATCCTTCGGACTTCATTTTGTCCACGCAAGCGATGAGTGGTATCTGCTGGCTGACCGGCCGATCCCGGAGGCGGAAACCTATGACGGGTATTTGCAGCTGGAAAACGGTGTGGGCATGATCCGGCTGCTTCAGGATGAATTTGAAGAGGCGCTTGCGAAAGCCGTCAGAGAGGGACTCGCACCGGCGTGCCGCGAGCTTTCCTGTGTGACGGGCGAGCTGATCCATCCGGTCATCGATCAGCTTATAAAAGAACTTGAGCCGGTTTATCCCTCGCTCACCATCAGACTGTATCAGATCCGGAATGATTTTTTCGGGGAGCGGATCACGGTGACGGGGCTTCTCACAGGCCGGGACATCATCGCACAGCTAAAAGGAAAACCGCTGGGAGAACGGCTTCTTCTGCCGGGAAATCTCTTAAGGTCAGGGGAAGATGTGCTGCTGGATGATGTGAGAATCGGGGATATTGCCGAACAGCTGGGGACAGAGGTCGTTACCTTTGCGGGCACCGGAGAAAGCACCCTTCGCGCATTCCTGGGATTGCCGGAGAAGGAGACCGATGTTCATCAGCCGTATGAGATTCAGGATCCATCCTGACCGGTTTCGATTGTAAGGAAACGAGAGGCGGAAAGCAGCTTTACGGCCGCTGTTTTGAGTAGAGGATATCAATTTATGCGCAAGAATATCGTGGCTGTCGTGGGACGGCCGAACGTCGGAAAATCTTCTCTTTTCAACGCGCTGGCAGGAAAGCGGATCTCCATTGTGGAAGACACGCCGGGCGTGACCAGAGACCGCATCTACCAGGATGTGGACTGGCTTTCCCATACCTTTACCCTGGTGGATACCGGAGGCATTGAACCGGATACCTCCGATCAGATTCTTATGCAGATGCGCATACAGGCGGAACTGGCCATCGAGACGGCGGATGTGATACTGTTTCTTGTGGACGGCAGGAACGGCCTGGTGGACGCGGACGCGCAGGTGGCGGATCTGCTGCGCCGGGCGGACAAGCCTGTGGTTCTTGCAGTCAATAAGATTGATGCCTACGAGCGGGATGTCGCCAATATTTATGAGTTTTACGAGCTCGGTCTGGGTGATCCTCATGCCATTTCCGCCGCGAACCGCCAGGGTCTCGGAGATCTGATGGACGAGGTGGTGAAGCATTTCCCCGTAAAAGAGGAGAATCATGGTGACGAGGAAGAGGATGACCGGATCCGGGTTGCTGTCGTCGGCAAGCCCAATGTGGGCAAATCCTCCATCATCAACCGCCTGATCGGCAAGGACAGACTGCTGGTCTCCGATATTGCCGGAACGACGCGGGATGCCATCGACACGGAGGTGCATTACGGCGAACGGGATTACGTGTTCATTGACACGGCGGGCCTCAGGCGGAAGAGCAAAATCAAGGAACAGCTGGAACGCTATATGATTGTCCGGTCGGTCGCGGCGGTGGAACGGGCCCAGGTGGTGGTGCTCGTCATCGATGCGTCGGAGGGCGTGACGGAGCAGGATGCCAAAATTGCAGGTCTTGCGCATGAAAACGGCAAGGCGGTCATCATCGCCGTCAACAAATGGGATCTGATTGAAAAGGACAACAAAACGGTCAACACCTTCACGGCGAAGATCCGCAGCACCCTTTCCTTCATGCCCTATGCGGAGATCCTGTTTGTCTCCGCCGAGACCGGACAGCGTCTGACAAAGCTCTATGATCTGATTGACATGGTGAGTGAAAACCATGCCATGCGGATTGCCACCGGTGTGCTCAACGAGGTGCTGACCCGCGCGCTGGTCATGCAGCAGCCGCCCGCGGACAGGGGAAAACCGCTAAAAATCTTTTATATGACCCAGGTGTCGGTTCGGCCGCCGACCTTTGTCCTGTTTGTCAACGACAGGGAGCTGGCGCATTTCAGCTACGTCCGCTATATTGAAAACCAGATCCGGGAGGCCTTCGGCTTCCGCGGGACGCCTTTGAAATTTATCGTAAGGGAGAAGGAGCAATGAACCCGATCGCTGTACGTATCATCTGCCTGGTTATCGGCTATCTGTTCGGCATGATTCAAACGGCCTTTTTCTACGGCAAAATGAAGGGAATCGATATCAGACAGCACGGAAGCGGCAATGCCGGCACAACGAACACGCTCCGGGTCCTCGGCACCAAAGCAGGCTTCATCGTCCTGTTCGGCGACATGCTCAAGTGCATTCTTGCCATTCTGCTCACAACGGCGCTGTTTGGCAGACAGTTTGGAGATATGCTTTATCTGCTCAAGATCTACACGGCTGCCGGCTGTGTGATCGGACACGATTTTCCGTTCTACATGAGCTTCAAAGGCGGCAAGGGCATTGCCTGTACGGCAGGATATCTGGTGGCCTTTCATGCAAGCTTCATTCCGATTCTGCTGGCGTCCTTTCTGATTCCGTTTCTGATCACGCACTTTGTGTCCCTCGGATCCCTTTGCCTCTATACCGTCTTCATGATCCTGCTGGTGGTGGAAGGACAGAACGGGGTCTTCGGCATGACACAGCCGCTCCTTCTGGAACTCTATATGATCGCAGCGCTGATGACGGCGCTTGCCTTTTACCAGCACCGGGCCAATATTGTGCGACTGATCAGGAGGGAGGAACGGAAGACGTACCTCTTTAAGAAAAAAGAGGAGAAATGAGACCATGGGTGATCCCTGCGAAACCTGCATGTACTATGCCTATGATGAGGAATATGACTGCTATGAATGCGGCGCCGGCCTCGATGAGGACGACATGTACCGCTTTCTGACCGGCCATGCGGGGGAGTGTGTCTATTACCGCGCGGGGGACGAGTATCAGGTGGTGAAGCATCAGGGGACCTGAAAGGAGTGAACATGCAGCAAATCATAACCTCTCTGCTGGAAACCGATATGTACAAGTTTTCCATGGGGCAGGCCATCTACCATCAGTATCCGGACTACAAGACCACGTGGACCTATCGCTGCCGCAATGAACAGGTGCATTTCACCGCGGAAATGGTGGAGGAAATCCGGAGACAGATCCGTCTGTACTGCGACCTGCGTTTTCGGGAGGATGAGCTTGCCTATCTTGATTCCATCAAATGGATGAAGGGCTCCTATATTGATTTTCTCAGGCTTTGGCGGCCGAACTTCGAGGATTTCACCATTCACGGCGATGATCCGAAGGGGCTTTTTATCGAGACAAAGGGCACCTGGCTCAACACCTCCATGTATGAGATCCCGACCCTGGCCATCGTCAATGAAGTCTATTTCCGAATGGCTCATGATTATTACCGGCTGATGGATTCCTTTGAAAGAAGGCTGGAGGAAAAAATCGTCAAACTGGAGGACGGGACATACCGCATCGGCGCCTTCAGTGAGTTCGGTTTAAGGCGCAGACTTTCTGCAGATGCGCAGGAGCTCGCCGTTCGCAGACTCTCGGAAAGAAAGTTTGCCGGATCCTCCTTTGTCGGCACCTCCAATGTCTGGCTGACCAAAAAACTCTCCGTTTTGCCGGTGGGAACCATGGCTCATGAGTGGATCATGTGTGTGGGACAGGGCAACCACAAGCACAATCCTGCCTATTCCAACTGGTATGCCCTGGATGCCTGGGTGAAGGAGTACGGCGTCTTGAACGGCACGGCGCTGACGGATGCCATCACAACAGACTGCTTCTTAAGGGACTTTCAGCTGACCTATGCGACGCTTTTTTCCGGCGTGCGCCATGACAGTGGAGATCCCATGGAATGGGGAGACAAGATGATCGCCCATTACGAAGCGCTGGGAATCGACCCGAAGAGCAAAACGCTTTTGTTTTCCGATTCCCTGGATTTTGCCCGTGCCCATGCCATCGCTTCCTATTTTGACGGACGGGCCCGTGTCGCCTTCGGGATCGGCACCTACCTCGCCAACGACACGGACGCGGAGCCCCTAAACATTGTCATGAAGGTCACCATGTGCAACGGTCAGGACGTGGCCAAGATTTCCGACACCCCCGGCAAAGGGCTGTGTAAGAATCCTGATTACATCGAGTATCTGAAACGCTGTATCGACTGGCGAATGGAGCATGAGAAACAGTATGAATACTGAATGGGACGTTCATAACGAAACGGAAAGAATCACGGAATGGATCCGTGACTGGTTTATGCAGAACGGGCCGAAGGCCCATGCGGTGATCGGGATCTCCGGCGGCAAGGATTCCTCGATTGTGTCCGCACTTCTGGTGAGCGCATTGGGCAGGGAGCGTGTCGTCGGTGTCATGATGCCGGACGGCGTGCAGAAGGATATCGAAGATGCCAGAGAGCTCGCCTCGTTTCTGAATATCCGGGCCTTCACGATCGATGTCCATCCGGGGATATCCGGTGTGATCGAAAGCATCAGGAAATCCTGCGGGGAGGATTTTTCCATCTCGAAGGACACCATGATCAACGTCGCTCCGCGGATCCGGATGACAACCCTCTACGCGGTGGCCCAGTCCCTGCCGGGCGGCGGAAGAGTGGCCAACACCTGCAACGCCTCCGAGGACTATATCGGTTACTCGACCAAATACGGCGACGCGGCCGGTGATTTCTC
>JAIKYU010000101.1 GCA_024682835.1 Lachnospiraceae bacterium
CGAGGATGATAATATCCTTGACGGCATCAGGGAACATATTTCACAGGCTTCGTGGGAAAAGATCTCGGCGGATTTTGCCGAAGGAAGAGAAGGCAGCCTGACGTTCGTTTTGGACAGCGCGCAGGAATCGCTCTGTTATGCTCCGGTTCCCGACACCGGCTGGATGCTGGCAGTTCTCATCCATGAGAGTGTCAACACGAACAGTTCCGTGAGATCAGCGAGAACAATCATCTGATCAGCCGGGTATTCATCATGGTCACGCTGCTTTCCATGGTGATCTTTGCGACTGTACTTTTGCTTCAGTTGCGCGGGATATCAAAAGCAAGGCTTGAATCCGAAAGAGAGAACAGCCGGATGTTCCAGAGCATGGCAAACACCGATTCCATGACCGGAGTCAGGAACAAGCACGCCTATTCGGAGTATGAGAACCTCCTCGATGACAGGATACGCGCCGGTGAACGCAGGGACAAGACAGCTGTGCTGGTGTGTGACATCAACGGACTGAAGCATGTCAATGATACGCAGGGACATGCGGCCGGCGACAAGCTGATCAAGGATGCGAGTGCTCTCATCTGTGAGCACTTCGTCCACGGAATCGTCTTCAGGATCGGCGGAGATGAGTTTGTCGTCATTCTTCTCGATAAGGGCTATGACACCATGGAAGAAACGCTTGCCTCGATCAACCGTGAGATCGAAGAGAACATCCGCAGAGGCGGGGTGGTGATCTCGATCGGGTATTCCGTTCTGAAAGAGGGAGATGGGCAGCTGCGCGATGTCTTTGAAAGAGCAGATAATATGATGTATCAGCGCAAGCAGGAGCTGAAGGCCATGGGGGCAAAAACCAGGGAGTGACGGGTTCTGCACGGAACGATCCATGTGATCGTGGCGGCTATTTCATTATGATACAAAGGAGGTGCTCGGATGGCATTTTTACAGGTACAGTTTTTTTCAGAGACACTTGTTGTTGCGGCGACAATCAATGTGATCCTTCCTGAGGCCGCGCAGGGAATCGGGATAGAAGCCTCCGCCGGGGAGCAGGAGCTTCCGAAGGTGCTCTATCTTCTTCACGGCTACAGCGATGATCATTCGATCTGGATGCGTCGGACATCGGTGGAACGCTATGCTGCCGAGCATAATCTGGCGGTGATCATGCCGGCCGTCAATCACAGCTTCTATTGCAACGAAGCGCAGGGAGAGCGTTACTGGGATTATGTGAGCGAGGAACTGCCCCGGGTTGTCAAACGGTTTTTCCGGATCAGCGACAAACCGGAGGATACCTATGTGGCGGGGCTGAGTATGGGCGGATACGGAGCCATGAGGCTTGCGCTCACCTACCCGGAAAGATTCGCGGCTGCGGCAAGCTTTTCCGGCGCTGCGGATCTGCTGTTCATGATCGAGGCCATTGATCTGGACGGGAAAAGGGATTTTGATCGTGTGCTTGGGGATGGCGACCGAAAAAACACCGGAATCGACAATATGTATCTTATGAAAAAGAATGCCGGGGCGTCGAGGAAACCCCGCCTGTACGTGAGCTGCGGCACCGCGGACTATCTGTATCCGATCCATCAGCGTTTTGTCCCTGCTCTAAAGGAAAACGGATGGGATGTCACGAGCTACGAGGAACCCGATGCCATCCATGAGTGGGGATTCTGGGACAGGCAGATAAAGGCATTTATCGACTTCATGTATGAAGGGGAAAAGTGAGATCACGGACATTGGAAGGGCGATATCGATGAAGATCGTGATCATATCCGATACGCACGGCGACGACCGGGTGATCGATCAGGTGATCGCCCGGGAAACGCCTTTTGATTATCTGATCCACTGCGGTGATTCGGAAACCGGTCTCGGGCGTTACAGGGATCCGGCGAATCCGTATAAGTTTTTTGCTGTCAAGGGGAATTGCGATTACGGGGACGTCTTTCCGGCGATACGAAATGAAAGGATCCTCTTTTACAATGTGCTGATCACGCACGGACATCACGAGAATGTGCGCTATGGAAATCGGGATCTATATAAGGTCGGCGTGGCAAACCGGGCGGATATCATCCTGTTCGGTCACACACACGTTCCCGAGATTGCCGAGGAGGGGTCGATCCTCTTTATCAATCCCGGCAGTCCCACCTATCCGAGAGGGGAGACAGGACAAAGGACCTATGCGGTACTGACGCTGACGGAAGACTATGATCGGAACGCTGTGATCAAATGGTTCTCTGACACTCTTTGTTTCGCATCAGAAAGCACAGCAGCATATCCGCAATAGCCAACACCGGAAAGATGATCAAGAGTCTGTTCGAGCTTCCGTAAATGTCCAGGACGCCTTTCAGGACAGAGCCGACGGTCAACGTTGCCAGTCCGGCGTTCCAGAAGCAGGCGGTCATGACCGGCACGGCCTTTCTTTTCAGGCCGATCAGTCTCCAGAACAGCACGCCGCCGACCGCAAAGAAGCCAAACGCATAGATCATGGCGAATGAGAAGACGCCGAAACTGAATAATTCATAGATCAAACCGAATACTGCCGTACCAAAAGCCGCGATCATGCAGCCATCGGCCATTTTTGACGTATCCGCTCCGCTTTCACCTGATATAAACAATGTCGCTCACCTTCCTTTCCCCTGTTTGTCTTCCGCTTGTAGTCGGATTATTGATGACTTCGCCTTCAAAGATCATGGCCGATGATCCGCCGCCGTCCAGATTATAGGCTGTTGCTGCACCGAGATCCTTCATGAAATCCGCCAGATCATGGAGCGCAAGCCCGGCATTCTCTGACGTTCTTCCGTCTGCTACCACAAAAACATAATGAAGATCATCGATTACGCCTATGGCCGTCCGGGGATTGCTCTGCATGGCCTTTCCGACTTCTTCATTCGCCTCCACGGCGACCTCGCCGTCTGTGACCAGCGCCGGCCCAAAGGAGAATACCTGCCACGCGCCTTTGTCCAGAAGCTCCTGGGCGGTGATATCGTCTTCATTGATGATAAGGAACTCTCCGTTCTTAAGGATAACGAGATCCTCATTGCCGCTTTTTTTCTTATCTCTGTACAGAACACCCTCACGTATGACATAGCCGGTTTGCCTGCTTCCGTAGTAATCTCCGTTGATTGCAAGAACCGCTTTGTTGTTGTCGGCCATGACGGACGTCTCCTCCGTGATATTTCTGCCGTAGGTGTCCTCCGCCAATGCGGTTTTCAGACGATCCGGCGATGAAAGCTTCACATCTGCCACATAGACATTCGTGTCCTTTACTCTGTATTGCTGCAAGGTGATATCCGCCCCATCATCATGATACGTACGCGGGATCTCCTGATTGTCCGCATTGACACCCGCGTCTTCCTCTGCATCCGCTGTTTCGGATGACTGCCGATCCACACTGTCGTTTCTGCCTGCTTCTGCGGGAGGCTTTGGCATTTTCCGGCCTATTGCCGCACCCTCCGGCCAATCTTTGTGCCTGTGACCATCCCCGGTTTCGGAGGCTTCTTCAGCCGGGGCACCATCCTCTTTTTCACGGCTTCCGGCGGGCTGAGGCCTTTCCTCCCGGTCTTCGGCAATCTTCGTCTCCTTCGAGATCTCCGCGCCATCCGGATCAACGATTTCCGCGTTCTCTGCACGTACCTCCCTGACCGGGGCATATCTGCGTGGAATCACAAAGCTGTCCAGCAGCACATAGATCGTAAGTCCTGTCAGTAAAGCACCATATATCAGGGTGAACAATATCATTTTCGTCTTCATTGATCGATCCTTTCGTATGAAGGTTTTCTTCAATGATACGCGGTCAAGTTTAAACGAACTTTAAAAAACACCGCAGAAAAAAATTTTACGGTGTTTCCCGGAAGGCGTTCTGAGACATAGGACTTTTCTTGATTGCTACAATTGAAAAGGCAGTTTTATGAAAACTGAATCAAGTGGTATAATATGGAGAAAAAGTGCGGATCTGTCATTTGACTATGCATCGCTGTTTCGTGTAATCATTCAGCGGCACATAAACCATGTTTTATGAAGGAGGAACCGTCATGCCCATATCTGTATTGCAGAAACTGTTGGCAAATGATCTCGCAAATCCTGATATTTATGATCTCAAGGCGATTCTGGAAGCGCTGACAATGGCGGCGGAACACGCAAAAACGGAAGGAGGAAAAGGATTCCGGTTTCAGGATGATGAATGGAATGAGACCGTCAGACGTCTGAATTACGATTTTACTGCAGAACCGTCTCAGGAATGGGTGAATGAGACGGAGAGCTTTCTGAGGGGAGTTCAGCATGATCTTGATGCTGCGTTGCAGGCGGAAATGCCGGATGATCCGTTTTCCCGGGAAGCTGAGAGATTCTATCAGGCATATGGAGAATACAGACCTGTGGGCCGGACGGCGGCCGACCATTTGAAAAAAGAGGCCGCTGCAGGGAAGAAACCGGATGGGGATTCGGGTTCTGCGGGCAGGAAGAGGGCTCCTCATATCACATGGAGGGATCTGAATGCGCTGGATGAGACATTCATGAATCTGGGCTTCCCGGATGGCGAGATCAATATGGATCCGCATGAACTTGCTCCGGTAATATATGCGATGGATGATCAATATGGCGATATGCTTCAAACGTCTGCTCCGAAATGGGCGAATCGTCTGGCGGAATTGAAAAAAGAATACTATGAATCTAAGGCGATCCCCAATGACTGGGCAATCAGAGCAGAACAGACGCTCCGGTATTTATACGGGTATGTGACGATGTTTTTATCGAATAACGTTCTGCCCGGCTCGGAACTGGAACACCGCTTTTTGAACGCGATGGATATCGCAAAAGTGAGCGTCGAACCGAAGGATGTCATCACCGGATTGCCCGGCAAGCTCGATAAGCAGAAGGAAGCTGTTGAGCAGATAAGGAATGTCCAGCTTAAAATGAAACAGGAGCATTCCGGTCTTCATATCGATTCTGCCAAGTACAGGGACATGAAAAAGGCCGTGGATGAGGTCTGCAGGCTCGCCGACACCCCCGGCGGCTATGATCCCGTGAAAATGAGCGCGGCATTGCGAAAGCTGAACCAGAAGGCTTCTCTCTATGTGGAAGACAAGGTGCTGGATAAGACAAAGAAGACCGGTCTCGGAATAGAACGGAAAAATACGGCGCTTTTACTGATGCAGGCAACAGATCCGGAATCCGTAGAGAGAATTGTCGATCGCATCGAAGACTTCCGTCTCGATACGGAACATGACCAGGCGGCGGAAAGCGGGGACCCGGACAGGAAAAAGACATCATTTAAAAAACTGATGGATGCGGAGAGCGGTAGGAACCGTGCGAGAGCCGAAGAAAAAACCGGAAAGGGGTCCGCTGAAACCGGCAGTCCGGCCAAAACCGATACCGGCGCAAAGAAACACAAAGCCGCCCGGGCTGCAAAAACGGTGAAAAAGGGCACTTCCCGCATGGTAACACCGGAGAATCCCAGTATCAACTGAGAGAAATACGATGAGGAGGGATCAATCCATGAAGAAATGGACAAAACACAGGCTGTTTGCGCTCGGAGCGGCATTCGTGGCAATTCTGGCCATGATCACGGGCTGTACCTTTGATCCCGAGGAGGAGCCGGTGGATGTCTACGGCCCGGCACCGGATTTTGAGGAAAATGAAAACTGGGATATTGCCCCCGATGACACTGATGTCATCCAGACGCTCTATGGACCGGCACCGGAATTCAATGCCAATGAAAACTGGGACGACGATAAAAAGGAGTGAATGAATCCATATGGCGCTGCCCGGGGATATCATCAGGAAAAAAGAATTTCAGAAACTCATCGAATATAAGAAAACGCTCTTTACAGAGCCGGATCTGCATCAGCTGGCAATCGAGCTGACGATGTCCTGCAACTGCCGCTGTCTGCACTGCGGATCAGGCTGCGGCGAAGCCCATGATCCGACAGCCCTCTCAGACGAGGAGATCCTGAAAGCCCTCCTTGATCTGAAGACAGACCTCAAAGCCGAGGGAAAAAGAGCGCCGTTCATCTTCGTGACGGGAGGGGAACCTCTTCTGCGCCCCGGGGCGATCCGCCTCATGCAGGAGGTGTACCGCATGGGCTATAACTGGGGCATGACCACCAACGGAATCCTGATTGACGCCCGGACGGCGGGAGCACTTAAAGAAGCGCATATATCTTCGGTCGGTGTCAGCATCGACGGCCTGAGGGAAACCCACGACTGGTTCCGGCAGACGCCCGGAGCATATGACAGGACGATGGATGCACTGCATCACCTGCTTGAGGCCGGTGTGAAGAAGGTCATGGTGACCACGGTGGTCCATCGGAAAAACCTGGACGAGCTGGAGCAATTATACCGGATCGTCAGAGCGAGCGGCTGTCACAGCTGGCGCGTGATCAATATGGAACCCATCGGACGCGCCCTGGAGCATCCGGAGCTGATGCTTTCCGGAGAGGACTATCGAACCCTGCTTGATTTCATTGAAAAACACAATAAAAAAGCCTTCCCCGTCAATTTCGGCTGCAATCATTTTCTTGGCTTCTCCCGGGAACACAGGCTGCGTCCGTGGTACTTCTTCTGCCAGTCCGGTCTGCAGGTGATGAGTATCCGCACAAACGGCGATATCACCGGCTGCCTGGATATCAAAGACGATCCCCGCATGATTCAGGGCAACATCCGCCGGGATCGCCTCTACGATGTCTGGCAGAACCGGTTTTCCGTCTATCGCCGGGTCAAAGCACGGGGCAGCAGAACCTGCGGGAATTGCGAATACCTGGAGGAATGCGACGGCGGCGGCTTCCATACCTGGGATATTGAGAACGGGGAACCGATGCTTTGCATTCTGGAACAGCTTGGGGAATTATGACGGACTCTCCTTTTTGGATAGCGCATATTTACATGGCTTTTATGACATGTCGCTTTTTTTCATGATCATATCCGTCCGGGCATCCGGTAGCAGGGCGGCAGGGTCGTTTTCCGGATTGATCCAGTCGTCTATTCGCTCCCGGGGCATGATAAGCGGCATTCTGTCGTGGAGCTTCTTAAGCGTGTCTGATCCGGGCTCTCTGGTCAGGATGGTAAATACAGGGACGGGAAATGGATCCTCAAACCGATAGAGGCCGCACAGATAGGTATGGGTTGAGCCCTTCGGCTGGATCATGAACTTATCTCCCGTCGTTTTCTTCCCGTCATTTCTTACAAGATGCTCCCATTCAAAGTACCAGGAAGCGGGAAGGATGCACCGGTGGCGTGCCCACGCCTCTTTGAAAGTGGGCTTTTCACCGACGGTCTCCACCCGTGCGTTTATGATGGACGTGCTCTTTCCCGGCAAGGAAAAGCCCCATCTCATCGGGAATATGCTCCTGATTCCTTTGCGGTTAAGCGCAATGACGGGAGCGACATCGGTCGGACGGATCTCCCCTGCTGTAAGAACGGCTTTGCCCGTGCTGTGGAGCATCTTATCGGCAAGGGAGGACTTTTTGGCGATCTCGCCCATCTCGGCAAGCTCTTTATCCTCTGCTGCTATGTAATACCTTCCGCACATCTGTTTACTCCCACTGGTTGGTGTCTGAAGTTCTGATTCGACACATCAGTATAATTATAATATGATGTTAAGGTCAAAAGTCAATTTACATCATATGATGTCCACGGATTGCTCCGTTTGCTTCGCAACAGTCGGTCTCAACCTTTGTGCAACTTTACCAAAGGCCGACCCCTTTTCATTGTGCAAAACGCCGAATTTTTCGCCATTTTTCATTTTTTGCTTGCCATGCTTCCCTGCCGGTGCTACAGTTTTCTCGCAGCGCGTTCGGTGCTGTTTTCGGATTTCCCCAGGAAACAACAGAATATTTATCTTGTTTCTTTTCTCACAGAAAGGGGGAATTCATCATGTCTACACGCAAACAGATTGGTAACTCATCCACAACTCCGGCGGATCCGCATCTGTCCGGAACCATCGGAAGAAACACCGGAAAGCCCGTCACACTGCAGGATGTTTTTGGCGATCCTACTCCACGGGAGGATATGCTCCAGTATATCCGCAATAATCCAGATGCGGCGTGGGAGTATGATAACCTGCGGCCGGAGGACCGGGAACGGATCCTGGCTTATCTGTGCGGTGAACGGAGCCTGCAGATCCTGTCGGATAAGTTCTTCAAGAAGATCCTGGATCCTTCCGCCGTGCCGGAACGCATGGAATCCCTGCTCTCCGCAATCTACGACGAAAAGGTGGAGATTGAAGCGGTACTTCCGCCGCAGGGCGTCATGATTCAGGAGGGCAGCCAGGTGGTGATGGATGTCCTCGTACGGATCGCCGGAGGTGAAACAGTGGACATAGAAATGCAGCGGATCGGATATCTGTTCCCCGGGGAGCGTACAAGCTGCTACCTGGCGGACATGATCATACGCCAGTATGAAAAGACACGCGGCGAGCGGGGCAAAGATTTCAGTTACCGGGACATGAAACCGGTAAATCTCATCGTCATCATGGATCAGAGCACAGAGGAGTTTCATAAAACCGCACCGGAGTATCTGCATCGACAGGAAACCTGCTACAGCAGCGGATTAATAGTCACAACGCTGGAGCATGTGACCTATATCTCCCTTGACACCTTCCGCCAAAAGACCGAAAATAAAATGGAGGGTGCGTTGGATGCATGGCTCACGTTCTTCACAGCGGAAGAGCCGTCCGATGTGCTTGCTCTCATCAACCGTTGGCCGATGTTCCTGTCGATGTATCAGGATATCGCTGCTTTCCGTAAGAATCCGGAGGAGGTGATCAGTATGTTCTCAGAGGCGTTGCGGATCATGGATCGGAATACCACAAAATACTGGATCGACTCTCTGAAACAGGAGCACGACGCCATGATACAGGAGAACGCAGCTGTGAAGCAGGAGAACGACAATCTCCGTCGGAAGGCAGAGAATCTGGAGCAGACCAACGCGGATCTCGAAGAACAGCTTGCAGAATATCGCAATCGGTATGGAGTGCTCTGACACCGGTCAGGGGCTTTCGTTGAGATTGGCTGTTGAATCCAATGTGTAAACCGAATTCTGGTTTGCAACACACTGACTATGCGAAAACAGTTCTTTATTCAGTCTGTTCAGCACCCGTTTCTTGTCCAGGCTCCACAGCGGGGCGATCAGCAGTCGCCGCGGCCCGTCACCGGTCATGCGGTGCAGAACTGTTTTCTGCGGCAATATCCTTGCGCACTTGCCGATCAATTTGGCATACTGTTCGAGATCCATCAACGGGAACGGTTCTTTCCCATACTCCTCTGCCATTGCGGTGCCTTTCAGGATCTGCAGCATCTGCAGCTTGACCCCGTCGAGCTCCGGGGTAAGAGACGCCAGATAGCGCACGGTCTCCAGCATGTCTTCTTCGGACTCTCCCGGAAGATTGAAGATCACATGCACGATTACGGAAATGTCCGCCTTTTTCAGCTTCGCATAGGCCTCTTCAAAGACCGGCAGAGAATAGCCGCGATGGATCCTTTCCGCCGTTCTTTCGTGAATCGTCTGCAAGCCCAGCTCCACCCATACCGGTTTGATTCTCTTTAGCTCCCCGAGCATATCCATTACTGCCGGATCCAGGCAGTCCGGTCTGGTGCCTAAAGACAGGACAACGATCTCATCCCGGCGGATCGTATCCAGATACAGTTCCCGCAATCGGTCGACATCCCCATAGGTATTCGTAAAGGACTGGAAATAGGCGATAAACTTCTTTGCATCCGTTTTATCCGCGATCTGTTTCTTTGCCGCAATGATCTGATTATCAATTGATGCGACAGGAGAAGCAAATTCCCCCGAACCGCCCTCTGAGCAAAACGTGCACCCGCCATAACCGATATGTCCGTCCCGATTTGGACAGGTACAGCCGGAGCTTAGCGACAAGCGATAAACCTTCTCCTCAAATTCCGTATGGAGGTATTCCGTCAAACGTCTCACTTTTTAACCCCTGTCTCCAATCCCTGCCTCAACAATCTTCATAGTCTCATAAATACTGATTTTGATCAACTACCCAATATTCATATTGTCTCTGGCTGATCTATTGTTATCAATGTACTTGCGGTTTAGCTAAAATGATGTATAATTATATTAGCTAATACGAAAGCGAGGTGATACGATTATGGGAGCTACGGCAACAGCAACGGCAACCGAGATGCAGAATCATTTTGGCAGATATCTGGCTCTTGTAAAGGGGGGCGGCGAAGTGATTGTCACAAAAAATGGCAAGGAAGTGGGACGGCTCATACCAAGGGATGCGACCGTATCCTATTTGACAGATTCGCTTACGGGGATACTTAAGGGCGATACGAATATCGATCAGGCCAGGGAAGAAAGGCTGAGGAAAAAGTATGAAGCTGCTGATTGACGGGAACATCGTTCTCGATGTCCTTCAGAAAAGAGAGCCATATTATGAAGACTCAGCCAAAATCTGGAAAATGTGCGAAACGGATCTGGCGGAAGGATGTGTTTCGGTTTTTACGTTTGCCAACCTGGTCTATGTCATGCGAAAGGAACTGGATGCGGAAAATATAAGCGAAGTTCTGAAAAAACTGTCATTGATCTTCACATTCGAGGATCTGAATGCATCAGACATAAGTAAGGCAGCGGAAATGCAGTGGGAGGATTTTGAGGATGCCGTACAGGCTGCTACGGCCAGACGAATTCACGCCGATCACATAATTACAAGAAATGTGAAAGATTTCTCGAAAAGCGAGATCACGGCATATACACCGACAGAGTTTCTATCAAGTCAGGCAAAACTTTTCACATGATGGCAAAATCATCTTACCGCGCACAGTTTGACAGATCCCGGCGCTTCGTTTATAATGAGACCCCGGATGACCGAAGTCATCCGTAACGCTGCGCAGAAGCGCAGATTTCGTGGGTCATGAAGGCGTACGTCCTTTTGCAAGGAGACGTACGTTTTTTTGTGGCATCAGCCCGGCAAGCGTCTGCCGTTCTTGCAAGAGCAGACATTTCCGGGGCCGGGGCCAGGAACATGAAGCACGATCGTGCGGAATGTTCGCGCCGACCTGTATAAGTCAGATGTAAAGCAACATTTTCAGAAGAGAGTAGAAAATGAAAAAACGAGTATTGGCAGCATGCCTGGCTGTTGTGATGGGGATGAGCCTGTCCGCCTGCGGCGGATCGGCGGGGACAGCACCGGTACAGACCGATGCGCCGGCGGCAGAGCAGCAGGCTGACACGGCGGCAGAGACAAAGGAAGAACCGTCAGAGACAAAGGAAGAGCCTGCAGAAACAAAAACGGACGAACAGGATGCGCAAACAGAATCATCCGGCGAGAAGATCCTGCACGCGGCAGCATCCTTTGCCTATCCGAGCCTGGATGTGCACAAGGAATATTACGGCTGGTACACCTCCATCTACGGCATCTCGGAAGCCCTTTTCAAAATGGATGAAAACATGAATGCAGCCCCCTGCCTGGCAAAAAGCGCGGAGGCGGACGGAAAGACCTGGACGATTACATTAAACGACGGCATCGCCTTTTCAGGCGGCAACCCGCTGACGGCGGAGATGGTCGTGAAAAACCTCAAAAGACTTGCGGAGGTGAATGAGCGGTTCGCCTACCTGGGAGAGTTTGATATGTCAGCTTCCGATGAGAAGACCCTCATCATCACGACCCCGGAGATCTACCCGACGCTGCGGAATGACCTGGCAAGCCCCGAGTGCGGCATCGTGGACCTGGATGCGACGACGGATTTTGATCAGGCGCCGGTATGCACGGGCCCCTTTGTGATCTCGAAATTTCAGCCGGAGGGCGACGTTGAAGTCGTGAAGAATCCCGCCTACTGGGGCGGCGATGTCAAGCTGGACGGAGCGGTCTTCTACTACATGCAGGAGGACGACCCGAAGCTTCTTGCCATGCAAAGCGGCGAGATTGACTGCTATAACAGTGTCAGCTCTGCGGCACTGGAGGTTTATAAGGCGGATCCTGATCAATACAACGTCGTGTCCATTCCGGGCGCGCGCCTGCAGTTCTACATCCTGAATGAAAAGACCCTGGATGATGCGGTTCGCGAAGCGGTGAACCTGACGGTTGACAAGGATAAGATCGCATCCTATCTCTCCGGGACGGTATCCGCGGCGGTGGGACCGTTTAATACCGGTGCGGCCTACGGCAAGGTGACGGTGCCTGCGGTGGACACGGAAAAGGCAAAGACGGTTCTGGAGGCTGACGGCTACACCCTGGGCAGCGACGGCATCTATGAGAAGGACGGAAAGAAGCTGTCCGTCAACATCGCCTACTATGCGGCCCGTTCCCTGGACACGCTGGCCCTCCTGATCCAGGAACAGCTCAAGGCAGTCGGCATCGATTCCACCCTGACGGTGGAGGAGGATCCGGATTCCACCTACATCGCAACGGGAGATTTTGACCTTGCGCTCTACTGCATGATCGCTGACAAAGCCGGCGACCCGCTCTACTTCATCGACTCGACACTGAAAGAGGGCGCGTATTACGACTGTGGCGGCTTCAGTGATGATCATTGCGAGGAACTGATCGAACAGCTCCGCTATGAGACCGATTCCGCAAAACGGGCGGCACTCGCCAATGAAATCGTGCAGATCGCCATTGACGACAACGCCTTTGGCTATGTGGGACTCTTCAACAGCACAACGGTGCTTCGCAAAGGCGTTTCCGGATTTGCGGAAAACATCCCGTTTGATTTCTACGGCATCGATGCCACTACCGATATACAGTGAATCAGGCGTTATCTGCAGGTCGGGAAGGCCGCAGTGACAATTCGGGAAGGATCCTCCGATGGGTCAAAAAACCCATCGGACTGATCCTGATCCTGATCGTCTTAAGCTTTCTCGTTTTTGCCCTGCTCTACCTTGCGCCCGGCGATCCTGCCGAGAAGCGGCTGACCTCCCAGGGAGTCGCCGTCACCAAGGAGGTGCTTGACGCAGAGCGGGAGAGACTGGGACTCTTCAGGCCATTCCTCGTGCGATACGGGGAATGGCTTTTGGGCGTTTTCCGGGGGGATCTCGGCGTATCCTTCAAGGATGATCTGCCGGTGACGCCGAAACTCATGACAGGCCTTTTAAAGACCGTGATACTGGCTTCGGCGAGCCTGCTGCTTTCGCTGACGGTCTCCTTTCCGCTGGCGGTGCTCGCTGCATGGAAAAAGGACCGCATCCCGGATCATGCCGTGCGCCTTCTTTCCTTTTTTGGAAACTCTCTGCCCAATTTCCTGATCTCTGTGCTCCTTATGTATCTCCTCTGCATCCGGATCAGGGTATTTCCCGTCATCGCGACGGGGAGCCTTCAGGGCCTGTTCATGCCGGTGGTGTCACTGGCGATTCCGATGACCGGACGCTTCATCCGCCAGATGCGGGCGGAATTTCTCGCACAGCTCTCGGAGGACTATGTCGGAGGGATGCGGATGCGCGGCGTGAAGGAACGATTTCTGATCCTGAATGTGATCCGCAATTCACTGGGACACATCCTGACAATCATCGCGCTGCAGATCGGCACGCTCATGGGCGGAAGCGTCGTGATTGAGAACATTTTCCGCTGGCCGGGGATCGGCAAGCTGGTCATGGATTCGGTCACTGCCCGGGATTATCCGGTGATCATGGGATTTGTCCTGATCATGGGAACGATCTACGTGGTGGTCAATCAGCTGGCGGATGCCGGCTTCCACGCATTGGATCCGAGGGGGCAGGCATGAGAAGACAGTTGAAACTCCGCATCCTGCTTGCCGCGGCTGCCGCGGGGATCCTTCTGTTCACGGTGATCTTTGCGGGCGTGATCGCACCGAACGATCCCTATGCCACCAACGCGCTGGCCATTCGAAAGGCGCCCTGTGCGGCTTATCCTTTCGGTACGGACAATCTCGGGAGATGCGTCTTTTCCCGGGTACTTTTCGGCGGACGTACGACGATTGCCGCCACCTTTTTCCTGGTGCTTCTGTCCTTTCTGGCCGGAACCTTTATCGGTATGATCTGCGGGTACTGCGGCGGATGGGCGGATCGCCTGCTCATGCGGATTGCGGATATCCTGTTATCCTTTCCCCAGATGGTGGTCGCTATTGCGGTGGCAGGAATCCTGAACGGCGGAATGAAGGGAGCCATGATCGCCCTGGGGATCACGATGTGGGTCAGTTTTGCAAGGCTGGCCAGGAGTCACACGCTGTCGATCAGACAGGAAGCCTATATTTCTTCCGCGATCCTCGCCGGGAAAAGCGGATTATCCATCATCTGCACGCATGTGTTCCCGAATCTGCTGGCGCCTCTTTTTACCAATGCGCTGACGCAGATCGGAACGACGATGATCGGGCTGTCCGGCCTTTCCTTCCTCGGGCTGGGTGTGATCCCGCCCACGGCGGAATGGGGGAGCATGATCAGCGAGGCGCGTGCGTATATCCAGATCGCCCCCTGGGCTGTGATCGCACCGTCCCTGGTGACGATTCTGACGATTGTGGTCTTTAACTATCTGGGCGACCTGGTCATGGAATACCGGGAGGCTTTGTGATGACGGAAGCGGTGCTTCAGATAAGCGATCTTTCAGCCGGTTACGGGCAGGAGCAGGTGCTCTCTCAGGTGTCGCTGACGCTCCATCAGGGTGAGGTGCTCTGTGTTGCGGGAGAGAGCGGCTCCGGAAAGTCCACGCTTCTCCAGGTGATCTGCGGGAACCATCTGCCCGTGTCCGACGCGGACCGTGCCGGAAGAGCGTCTTTTCTGAGGATCGAAAGCGGATCCGTGCGGTTTCAGGGAGAAGAGCTGACCGTGACGAGCCCTTCACAGAGAAGAAAGCGGATGGGAACACAGATCGGTCTTATTCCGCAGAATCCCGCCGGTTCCTTCAATCCTGTGCGGCGGCTGGATGCACAGTTTCGGGAGACGCTTAAGAGTCATGGGATCGCGTATGATCGGGGGGAGATCGTGCGGGTTTTTGATTCGATCGGCCTCTCGGAGCCGGAGAAGCTGCTGCGTTGCCGCCCGTATGAACTGAGCGGTGGGATGAACCAGCGGATCGCTGTCGCTTTTGCCATGCTGCTTGCGCCGACGCTTCTTCTCTGCGATGAGGTAACCAGCGCGCTGGATGTCACGACGGCCATCACCGTGATCGATGAGCTTCTGAAGCTGAAGCGGGAGAGAAATATGACGATGCTTTTTGTCACGCATCATCTGGGCATAGCAAGGGAGATCGCCGACCGGATTGCAATCATGCACCGCGGCAGGATTGTGGAGGAAGGTCCGGCAAAGGAGCTGCTTGCCCATCCGTCGCATGAATACACCGGAAAACTGCTGCGTGATGTGCCGCGGATGGCGGAGATGTAGATGAAAACAGATGATTCCAGAGAAATCCTGTTGCGGGGGGAGCGTCTGTCAAAGCGCTTTACGGACAAAGACCGGCAGATCGATGCGCTCTCCGAGGTCGATGTTTTCCTCCGGAGAGGAGAGTTCCTCGGCGTGGTGGGGGAGAGCGGTTCCGGAAAGAGCACGCTTCTGAAGGTGATATCCGGTCTCCTTCCCGTCGACGCGGGCGAGATCTACTGCGGTGAAGAGAGAATGACCGGCTGTGGGGCGCGGGAGATGGGGAAAAGGCTCCAGATGATCTTTCAGGACGCGAAAAGCTCCTTTGATCCGAGGTTCTCCATGGTGCATTCCATTTTAGAGAGCGGGCGCGGGAAACGGGATTTGGCGGAAGTGCGGGCGCTGATCGATCTCGTTGGCCTGGACTCCGTGCTCTTAAGCAGAAAACCCGCCGCCCTTTCCGGAGGACAGTGCCAGCGCATGGCGATCGTGCGGGCGCTCTACAACGGCGCGGACATCCTCTTGTGTGATGAGATCACAAGCGCGTTGGATGTATCGTCGCAGGCACAGATCGTGGGGATCCTGAAGAAGCTGAAGGAACAAAGGGGCCTCGCCGTGCTCTTTGTGTCCCATGATATCGCACTGGTCAGAATGCTGTGTGACCGCGTACTGGTGATGCAGAATGGGCGCGTGGTCGAGGGAGGGCGGATTGCAAACGTCGTGGATGATCCGCAGGATCCCTACACCAGACAGCTGATTGAAAGCGCCAGGCGGCAGAGCCTGTAGGGATCGGATACGGAAGGCAAAAATGTGTTTCAAAAGGGCAAGAGGGTAATTTCAGAGGGGGAGATGAAATGTGGAAGGAACAGATCAGTGAGCAGATCGTAGGCTACTGGACGAAGCGGGCGGAAAGCTACGGCGTGCTCAATCGTGAGGAACTCAAGAAGGACCGGCACAGGGAGGCGTGGCTCGCCGCCATGGAGCCCATGTTTCCGGCGATTCCCACGAGGGACCTCCGGATCCTGGATATCGGAACGGGACCCGGATTTTTTGCCATTCTTCTCGCACAGGCAGGATACCGTCCGGACGCGGCGGACTGCACGGCGGAGATGCTGAAGCAGGCCCGTGCCAATGCGGGGAAACTGGCGGACCGGATCCGTTTTCATCAGATGAATGCGGACAGCCTCGATTTTGCGGATGATACCTTTGATGTGGTCATGAGCAGAAATCTCACCTGGAACCTGCCGGATCCGTGCATCTGCTATACCGAATGGAAACGCGTGCTCAAACCCGGAGGGCGCGCGATCATCTTTGATGCCAACTGGTATCACTATCTCTATGACGAACAGGCTTTGGCCGCCTATCAACGTGACCGGGAAAATGTGGCCAGGCAGGCCATTCAGGATTTCAACATCGGAGAGAATTTTGATGTGATGGAGGAGATCGCGAAGGAACTTCCGATGTCAAGAAAACCGCGCCCCGAATGGGACAGGGAGCGGCTTCTTGAACTTGGATATGCCATGGTTGACGTATGCGAGGACATCTGGAAGGACGTCTGGACGGAGGAAGAGAAGCTGAACTATGCCGCCACACCCATGTTCCGGATCACCGCGACTGTCTCTTGAATTTTCCCGAAAATATAGGATAATATGATGTCAGGGTCCCGAATATAAGCAATCCCCACAAGGAGTGACAGATGGCGCAGAAAGCGGATGCATATCTTTTCGGTCAGATACTTGGAACCCGTTCCTTTTTATTAAAGGGCGGGTTTCTTGAGCCGGATGAATATTCGGAAATAGAAGAGACTTATTTCCTCCCCGGAGGGGAGACAGGCACGGCGGCGACGGTCCTCGATTCTCTCGGAGTTTCGGTCCGGATAGACGGCACCTTTATCGGCACCGAAGTCGCACCGATGCTTCGGGCGTTCTATGCGGACAGACAGGTGGATCTGTCCCTGCTTCATTATATGGAGGATGATCCGGGAGTCATGGATTATGTGGTGATCGCCGGGTTCGTCCGCTCTCCCATGGGCCGGTTTCAGACCCTTTTTGCATCCGGGAAGAGGTGGTGGAGCAGCCCGGAAAAAGAGGATGTCGAGGGATGCAGGGTCGCCGCGATCGATCCGTATTTCGGAGAGGAAACGGAAAAGGCGGCCGGGAATTGCAAAAGCGCAGGAATTCCGTATGTCACGATTGACTGCAGACACGATTCCTCCCTCCATCGGAACGCCGCGGTAAACGTGGTGTCAAAGGAATGTGTTTCCGAGCATTACGCGGGGATGCCGGCGGAGGACATCATGAAGCTGATGCAGGAAACGACGGACGGGCTCACGATCATCACGCAGGGAGCGGGAGACATGCTCTACGCAAGGCGCGGGGAAGAAATCCACAGGATGAAGCCGTTTTCTGTCAGGGTAAAGAGCACACTCGGCGCCGGGGACACCTTCAAGGCCGGTTGTGTGTATGGTGTGCTGCATGGAATGAGGGATGAGGAGCTGGTGCGCTTTGCCGCCGCCTGCTCCGGCATCGCCGTTTCGCGTTTTCCGCTCCCCTTAAATCCGCCCCGGCTGGAGGAGGTGCAGTCGCTGGCGGGCGCCGGCCTTTCTGGCAAAGACCGGATGCAGGAGGATTGAGATATGGCGTTCATCACCGCGACGGATCTGTCGCTCGGATATGACTCGCAGGTGATCGTGAGCGGTTTGAACTTTACAGTGAACCGGGGCGATTATCTGTGCATTGTGGGAGAAAACGGTTCCGGCAAGACGACGCTGATGAAAACCCTCCTGCACCTGAAGGAGCCGGTCGGCGGACAGATCGTGACCGGCGACGGCTTAAAGAAAAACGAGATCGGCTATCTGCCGCAGCAGACCCTTGTACAAAGGGATTTTCCGGCGTCGGTTAAGGAAATCGTGCTCTCCGGGTGTCAGGGACGCTGCGGAATGCGCCCGTTCTACAACAGGGAAGAGAAAAGCCTGGCCAGAGAAAACATGGAACGCATGGGAATTCTTGCGCTGGCCGACCGCTGCTACAGGGATCTGTCCGGAGGGCAGCAGCAGCGCGTGCTGCTTGCAAGAGCTCTGTGTGCGACTCGGAAAATCCTGCTTCTGGATGAGCCGGTGGCAGGCCTGGATCCTGTGGTGACCGCACAGATGTATGATCTGATCAAGGATCTGAACCGGGACGGAATCACCATCATCATGATCTCTCATGATATCGAGGCGGCGATGAAGTATGCGAGTCACATTCTGCATATCGGCGACAGGGTCTTCTTCGGCACCATAGACGAATACAGGAAAAGCGAAACGGGACACTTCTTCATCGAGGGGCAGAAAGACGGGGTGGAAAGCAATGGATAAGCTGATCCTGTACCTACAGTATCCGTTTGTGCGATATGCGCTGATCGTCGGGGTTTTGATCGCCCTTTGCTCATCGCTGCTCGGCGTCACGCTGGTGCTCAAGCGCTTTTCCTTTATCGGCGACGGGCTGTCCCATGTGGCGTTTGGCGCGATGGCCATCGCGGCCGTGCTGCAGCTGACCAATGAAATGGTGATCATCCTGCCGGTGACGGTCATCAGCGCGGTGCTGCTTCTTCGAACCGGGAAAAACGCAAGGATCCAGGGGGATGCGGCGATCGCCATGGTGTCGGTCGGGGCGCTGGCTTTCGGATACCTGCTCATGAATGTCTTCTCGACCTCCCCCAATCTGTCCGGCGATGTGTGCTCGACCCTGTTCGGGTCGACCTCTATTCTGACGCTGACGCAGACGGAGGTGTGGGTGTGCGTGGTCCTGTCAGTTGCGGTTGTGCTGATCTTTCTTTTCTTTTACAACCGGATTTTTGCGGTGACCTTTGATGAGGATTTTTCAAGAGCGGCAGGGACGCGGGCGGACGCCTACAATCTGATGATTGCGGTCGTCATTGCGGTCATCATCGTGCTGGCCATGAACCTGGTCGGATCGCTTCTGATATCCGCTCTGGTGATCTTTCCGGCCCTTTCCGCAATGAGAGTCTTCAACAGCTTCCGATCGGTTACCGTCTGCTCGGCGATCCTGTCGGTCGTCAGTGCGTTCTTCGGCATTGTCCTTTCCATTCTGGCGGGCACACCGGTGGGATCAACCATCGTCGCCGTGGACGTGGCGGTATTCCTGGTCTGTTATGCCGTTGGCGCGGCAAAGGGCGGATTCAGAAAATAATTCAGAGCGGCCAGGGTGCTGTTTACGAGCCGCACTGGATCTTTCCCTCACGGATCAGGTTGAGGAAAATGTCGGCGATATGCGGGTCAAACTGCTTGCCCTTGTTCTTTTCGATCTCCTGAATGATGTCTTCCTTTGTCAGTTTTTTCCTGTAGACACGGTTTGAATTCATGGCGTCAAAGGAATCCGCCACGCAGATCATCCGGGCGATGAGCGGGATGTTCTCGCCGGCTTTGCCCTCCGGATAGCCGTTGCCGTCGTAGCGCTCGTGGTGGTAGAAGGCGCCTTCTCCGACGTTCGGCAGGCTTTTGAAGCGATTCAGGATTTCACCGCCGCGAAGCGTGTGCGATTTGATGACCTGGAACTCATCATCCGTCAGTCTGCCGGGCTTTCCGAGGATGTTGTCCGGAACACCGATCTTCCCGCAGTCATGAAGGAGCGCCACATAATAAATCTGATCCAGCGCCTCCCCCTCATAGCCCATGACCTTCGCAATCATCCTGGTGTATTCTGCCACCCGGTTGGAATGACCGTTGGTGTAGGGATCCTTGGCATCGATAAAGCCCGTGAAGGTCTCAATCGATTCCTGGATAATCTCGTTGTCCCGCTCATGTCGCTCGTTGTACTTCCGAATCTGCAGCCAGGTGATCACGACAATGGTCAGCGCGATCATCCAGATGCCCAGGCCGATCAGGGAAACCCAGAACAGCGGCTCGCTGCGCAGCTGTCTGTGGAAGGTGTAATCCAGTTCCAGCGTGGATTCGCTGATATTCTCTCCGATGGGCATATACATGATGATGCCCGGAACCGTCCCCTGATACGGCTCAATCGGAATCTCCATGGCATTCATGCCGGAGCTGGGAAGATAGATCAGATAATCTCCGGGCTTCATGCGAATCAGAACCTCACCGTCAAAGGTGTTCGTGGCCAGCTCATATTCCTCCGCGTGAAATTCACGCAGATCGGGGACAGTGGCGACATATTCTCCGCCGGCCTTTTTCTGGTGAATCTCCAGAGCGCCGTTCCACGCGGACATCAGGAAGATCTCCCTGCTGAAGGTCAGCTTGAATTTGAAATCGGACACCTCGTCCCCGGTGTTGTTGGTGATGGAAAAATCGTAGGTAAAAGCCTGATAGTTGTGCTCTTTCTGCCCCTTGCCGGTCAGATCAAAGGCCTTTGTCCACGTGCTGCTTCTGGGGACGGCACGGATGGAAATCTCTTTGTCTGCTGCTTCTTCCTCCGTGAACAGATCCGATCCGGACAGCAGCTCTCTGTGGATTTTCCGGTTATATGCGTCGGTTTTGATGACGCTCGACGCAAAGACCGCCAGGATGATCGTCAATGTGATACCAAAGACCAGAAGGAGGTGTCGTTTTTTTTCGCTAAGTTTCATATGGATTCCCTTGTTTCGCAATGTGGTTACTGTTTGGCGTCAGGCTGCTCACCCGCTGTGAGAATACAGCATAAGCCGTCTCTGTGACATTTTATCACAGGATGTTGAATGTGAAAACGCTTTCTGGTAAGATAAAGTAGGAAAATGGGAATTTATTCTGTCATTTCATATGCACGAACAG
>JAIKYU010000146.1 GCA_024682835.1 Lachnospiraceae bacterium
ATCATGTCGCAGCTGAACAGGGGTACAGACATTCGCATGACCGTGGAGCGGGAAGGACAGACGCTGGATCTCGTGATTCACCCGCGGTACAGCGAGGAGGACCAGCGTTACTACATGGGGCTCTACATCGGAAAGGCCGGAAAGGTGGAGGGATTAAAGATTCTGCCCTACGCCTGGTACACGGAAAAATACTATCTTGATCTGACCTTTACAAGCCTGAAGATGCTGGTCCGCGGCGAACTGACACTGGACAATCTCTCCGGTCCGGTGGGCATGGTTAAAATGGTGGATGAAACCTACGAGGAGGCCAAACCCTACGGCCTGCCGTCGGTGGTGCTCACGATGCTGGAACTGGCCCTGCTTTTAAGCGTCAATCTGGGGGTGATGAATCTTCTCCCGATTCCTGCGCTGGACGGGGGGAGACTGCTTTTCGCGTTTATCGAAGTGATCCGCGGGAAACCGCTTCCGCCGGAGAAGGAGGGTTATGTTCATCTTGCCGGTATGGTGGCGCTGGTCGTGCTGATGGTGGTCGTGCTGTTCAACGACATCGGAAAGTTTCTGGGGTGAACCATGATGACTGCTAGAGAGAATACCCTGCCCGTTCAAATCGGCAATCTGACCATCGGAGCGGGCAATCCCATCCGCATCCAGTCGATGACCAACGTGCCGACAGAGGATGTGAAGGCATGCGTGTCCCAGATCCTTGCGCTGGAAGAGGCCGGCTGCGAAATCGTGCGCTGTACGGTGCCGACGAAGGAAGCGGCGCAGGCGATCGGAGAGATCAAAAAACAGATTCACATTCCGCTTGTGGCGGATATCCATTTTGATTACCGGATGGCCATCGCTGCCATTGAAAACGGGGCCGACAAGATCCGCATCAATCCTGGCAACATCGGGGATCGGGACAGGGTGCGCGCGGTGGTGGACGCTGCGAAGGAGCGCAATATCCCGATCCGTGTCGGCGTGAACGGGGGATCTCTTTCGCGGAATCTGGTGGAAAAGTACGGGGGTGTGACACCGGAGGGACTCGTGGAAAGCGCGGTATCCGGTCTGGGAATGATCGAAGATATGGGATATGATCATCTGGTGGTCAGCATCAAATCCTCCAATATCGATTTTTCAACCAGGGCGCACCGGCTTCTTTCAGAGAAGACGAGGCATCCATTGCACATCGGCATCACGGAGGCAGGGACGCTTCTGTCCGGCAATATCAAATCGGCCGCGGGCCTCGGCATTCTGCTCTATGACGGATTGGGGGACACGCTTCGCGTTTCACTGACCGGAGATCCCGTAAATGAAATCACCAGTGCCAGAATTCTGCTGCGGGCGATGGGGCTCAGACGGGAGGGGATCGAGGTGATCTCCTGCCCGACCTGCGGCAGAACCAAAATCGATCTGATCGGTCTGGCAAACGAAGTGGAGCGGATGGTGCAGCGATTTGACCTTCCTATCAGAGTGGCGGTGATGGGCTGCGCGGTAAACGGCCCCGGCGAAGCAAAGGAAGCGGATATCGGCATTGCCGGCGGGGATGGCGAGGGTCTGTTGATCCGTCGCGGGGAGATCGTGCGCAAGATGCCGGAGAAGGAACTGCTTCCCGCACTTCTTCACGAATTGGAGCATTGGAATGAGTAAGCGGTTTTCGGAGGTTTTTCCGTCCCTTACCCTCACGCAGAATGAACAGGCGCTGTTTTCGGATACGGAGATCGAGCGTGTGTCCACGACGCGAAAAAGGGAATATCTGCATATCTATCTGTCAAGCAGACGGCTGATCGATCGCGGGTCCATTGCGCGCCTCGAGCGCCAAATCAAGAAGCAGCTTTTTCAAAATGATGATCTCACGGTACGGATCTATGAGCGTTTTCGCCTTTCGGCGCAGTATACCCCGGAAAACCTGCTGGAAAACTACCGCGAGAGTCTGTATGAGGAGCTGCGAACCTACCGGCCGGTGATCTACACGTTAATCAGGAACGGGGAATTCCGTTTTCCCTCGGAGGACGAGGTGGTTCTTCTTCTGGAGGAATCCGTGATCGCGGAGGATCACGCGGAGGAGGTCGTCCACATTCTGGACAAGGTATTCAATGAGCGCTGCGGCCTCTCAGTAAAAGTGTCCGTGGATTACATACCCAAAAAGGACAGGAAGAAAAAAGCGGAGCCCCGCGGGGTTTACGTGCCGGACGAACCCGTACAGACGGCGGAACCGGACGATCTCTCCGGCGAAACGGGGCAGGGTACACCCGGGAAGGCGGAAGGAGAGGGATCCGAAGCGGTGTCCGAGAAGGCGCCTGTCGCGGCCACCGGACGCAGATGGAAGGGAAAGGATTCCGGCAGACCGTTTCGTGCCGCCAATCCGGATGTTCTGCTGGGACGTGATTTTGACGACAATCCGGTATCCATTCTTGATATCGAGGGAGAGGGCGGAGAAATCTGCATCCGCGGGCAGGTTCTTACGCTGGACAAGCGGGAACTGAAATCCGGCAAGGTTCTGGTCATTTTTGACATCACGGATGACACGGATACGATCACGGGAAAAATTTTCATGGGGGCGGAGCAGGCGGAGGACTTCCTTGCGCAGTTCAAAAAGGGCGGATTCTACAAGGTGAAGGGCATTCCGCTGATCGACCGCTATGATCATGAGCTGGGAATCACCTCCATAAACGGAGTCAAAAAGGCCGCGGATTTCCGGGAATTCAGGCAGGACCATGCGGAAGAAAAGCGGGTGGAGTTGCACTGCCACACCAAAATGAGCGAAATGGACGGCGTCTCCGAGGTGAAGGATATCGTCAAACGTGCGTATGCATGGGGGATGCCCGGTATTGCCATCACGGATCACGGCGTGGTTCAGGCGTTGACTGACGCCGGGCATGTCTGGGATGATCTGTTTAAAGAGGCAAACAGCAAGCGCAAAGAGGCGGGGGAAGCGCCCATTGACAGGCAGGATTTCTTTAAGGTGGTGCTCGGCGTGGAGGCGTATCTGGTGGACGACCTCAAGCCGGTGGTTGAAAACGGGAAAGGACAGGTGCTGGCCGATACCACCTTTGTCGTGTTTGATCTGGAGACGACGGGCTTTTCTCCCGTGCGCGACAGAATCATCGAAATCGGTGCCGTGAAGGTGCGAGGTGGAGAAATCATCGACCGGTTTTCGGTGTTCGTCAATCCGGAAAAACCGATTCCGCCGCGGATTGAGCAGGTGACGAACATCACCGATGAGATGGTGCAGGATGCGGAGACCATCGAAACGATTCTTCCCCGTTTTCTGGAGTTCATCGGGGATGCGGTGCTCATCGGGCACAACGTTTCCTTTGATATCGGGTTTATCAACCAAAACTGCCGGAATCAGGGAATTGCGGCCGATTATACGACGATCGATACCATGGGGTTGTCCAGACACTATTTTCCTCTTCAGGCCAATCACAAGCTGGACACGCTGGCCAAAACCCTTAAGGTGGAGCTGAACGGTCATCACCGCGCTGTCAACGATGCGGAATGCACGGCGGGGATCTTCCTGCGTTTTCTTCCGTATCTGGAAGGGGATGGAATCCGGACGATGGAGGATCTGGCCGGCAAAACAGTGCTGTCGCCGGAAACGATCCAGGGGCTGCGCCCCCATCATGCCATCATTCTGGCGAAAAACACAAAGGGACGCGTCAACCTCTACCGGCTGATCAGTGAATCACATGTGAAGTATTTCCGCAGACATCCGCTGATTCCCAAGAGTGAGGTGGAAAAGCACCGGGAGGGACTGATTCTGGGAAGCGCCTGCTGCGCCGGTGAGCTGTATGAAGCACTGGTTGAAGGGCGCTCCGAGGAGGAGATTTCCAGGCTGGTCAGGTACTATGACTATCTGGAGATTCAGCCGGTAGCCAACAATCATTTTATGGTGGCGGACGAGAAGCGATATCCGGATATCCATTCCGATGACGACATCCGTGAGATCAACCGGCAGGTCCTCCGTCTTGGAAAGGCCTTCAATAAGCCTGTGGTCGCCACGGGGGATGTGCATTTCCTGGATCCCTCGGATGAGATTTACCGCACGATGATCCTTAGCAGCAAAAAAATGGATGATGAGGGTGCCATGCCGCTGTTCCTAAAGACGACGGAGGAGATGCTGGATGAGTTTTCCTATCTGGATCCGGACACGGCCCGGAAGATCGTGGTGGAGAATCCGCGCAGAATTCTGGCCATGTGCGACAATATCTCTCCGGTGCGGCCTGACAAGTGTGCGCCTGTCATTGAAAACAGTGATGAGACTCTGCGGCGGATCTGCTACGACAAGGCACACGAGCTGTACGGCGAAAAGCTCCCTGCCGTGGTGGAGGAACGGCTGGAGCGGGAACTGAATTCGATCATTTCCAACGGGTTCGCGGTCATGTATATCATTGCGCAGAAACTGGTGTGGAAGTCGGTGGAGGACGGTTATCTGGTGGGATCTCGAGGATCGGTGGGATCCTCCTTCGTGGCGTTTACGGCGGGCATCACGGAGGTCAATTCTCTGCAGCCGCATTATGTCTGTCCCAAATGTCATTACAGTGATTTTGATTCCGAGGAGGTTCGCGCCTTCGCCGGCAACTCGGGCTGCGACATGCCCGACCGCGTGTGCCCGGTGTGCGGGGAAAAACTCAATAAGGACGGCTTTGATATCCCGTTTGAGACCTTCCTGGGATTCAACGGGGACAAGGAGCCCGATATCGATCTGAATTTCTCCGGAGAGTATCAGAGCAAGGCGCATAAATACACGGAGGTCATTTTCGGTTACGGTCAGACCTTCCGCGCCGGAACCATCTCCGGGCTTGCGGACAAGAACGCGAAGGGCTGTGTGATCAATTACTACAAGGAGCAGGAGATCCCAAAGCGATGGTGCGAAATTGACAGACAGGCGCAGAAGCTGATCGGCATCAAGACCAACACCGGCCAGCATCCGGGTGGCATCATCGTGCTGCCGATGGGGGAGGAAATCAACACCTTTACGCCGATTCAGCACCCGGCCAACAAAATGGATGTGCCGATTATTACGACCCACTACGATTATCACTCGATTGACCATAACCTGCTGAAGCTCGATATTCTCGGACATGACGATCCGACTATGGTGCGGTATCTGCAGGATCTCACCGGGGTCGATCCGACGGCTGTTCCGCTGGATGATCCCGAGGTGATGGGTCTGTTTGCTTCGACCGCCCCGTTGGGAATCCGCCCGGAGGATATCAGCAACACAAGACTTGGGTGTCTTGCGTTGCCGGAGTTCGGAACGGATTTCGCCATGCAGATGGTGGAGGAAGCCAAACCGACCACCTTTTCCCATCTGATCCGGATATCCGGTCTTTCTCACGGAACCGATGTGTGGAGCGGCAACGCTCAGAAGCTGATTTCCGAGGGGACGGCGACCATTGATACCGCGATCTGTACCCGGGACGATATCATGCTGTACCTGATCCAGAAGGGAATGGAGCCGGGACTATCCTTCAAGACGATGGAGAGTGTCCGAAAAGGAAGGGGACTGACGCCGGAGATGGAAGCAGCCATGCGGGCGGTGGACGTCCCGGACTGGTATATCTGGTCCTGCAAAAAGATCAAGTACATGTTTCCCAAGGCGCACGCGGCGGCTTATGTCATGATGTGCTGGCGGATCGCGTGGTTTAAGGTGCATATGCCGGCGGCGTTTTACGCGGCGTGGTTTTCCATTCGTGCGAAGCATTTCGATTATGAGCATATGTGTCTGGGACCGAAGGTGCTGCAGAAGACCATGGCAGAGTACCGTGCACTGGATGATAAGATGAGCGCCCCGCAGAAGAATGAACTCTATGATATGCGCATCGTGGAGGAGATGTACGCGCGCGGCTACTCCTTCCTGCCGCTGGATCTGTTTCGGGCAAAATCCCGGCACTTTTCCGTGGTCGACGGGCAGATCATGCCGGCCATCAATTCCATCGGCGGTATGGGAGATCTGGCGGCTGATGCGATTGCGGAGGCGGTGAAGGACGGGCCGTTTTTATCGATTGATGATTTCCGTGACCGGACGAAATGCTCCCAGCCGGTAGCGGATACCTTAAGGCGGCTGGGGATTCTCGGTGATATCCCGGAATCTAATCAGATTTCACTCTTTGATTATGTAGGAAAGCCGTGACGATTGTCACGACTGACGATCAGCCGGTCTTGCCGGCGCGCCGGATCAAAAGAACGCAGATCAGAATCCCTGCCGCGCAGAGGCCGGTAATCAGAAGAATCAGACGACCGGTGTGTGCGGGGATCTCCGCAGAAGCCAGAGTTCGTCCGCAAACACTGCAGTTCTGGAACCGAAGACCTTCTTTGGTCATGGTCGCCTCACGGACGACCTCCCAGGAGCCGGGGGTGTGTTCCTTTCGGGGAATTATGCCCGTGCGGGTTGCGCCGCAGATCTCACAGGTGAGGATTTCCTCTCCCACCTGCGAACAGGTCGGTTCCCTCGTGATGCTTTCCCGGTACACATGCTCATGATCTGCTGCTGATATCGGTTCTGCGGGCATTTCCTTTTCCGCCCCGGCTTTCTCCTTCTCGGCTTTCTCCTTCTCGGCCTTTTCTTTCTCGGCCTGCTCCTTCTCGGCCTGCTCCTTCTCGGCCTGCTCCTTCTCGGCCTGCTCTTTCTCGGCCTGCTCTTTCTCGGCCTGCTCCTTCTCGGCTTTTCCCTTCTCGGCTTTTTCCTTCTCGGCTTTCTCCTTCTCGGCCTGCTCCTTCTCGGCTTTCTCCTTCTCGGCTTTCTCCTTCTCGGCCTGCTCCTTCTCGGCTTTTTCTTTCTCGGCCTGCTCTTTCTCGGCTTTCTCTTTCTCGGCTTTTTCCTTCTCGGCCTTTTCCTCTTCTGCCTTCTTCTTGTCCGCCTTTTCTGTTTCATTCATTTCTTCGGCCGGTTTGCCGGATGGCGCCGTCTTTGATACATAGTCGCCGGAGACATAGCCCTCCGGAATACCGTCTGTGGTGATCTGCAGCCAGCCCTCCGATACGGTGCCGGTGACCTTGATGGGTGTGCCGTCCTTCAGGGTGAGGAGCACCCGCCAGCGTTCACTGGGGCCGGTGCGGACGTTCAGACGGTCTGTCGTATAGACGGTATATGGGGTGACCTCCGTGACGGTATAATCCAGTTTGCCTCCCGCAGATACGGGAATCGACGACAGCATAAACGACAGGATCACGCAAAATACCGTGGCGGATGCGCGAAACCCGGATCCAGTTTTTCGGTCAGCCGGTTGCATTGTTCTCCTCCTGTCCTTCGTCCGTCGTTTCCTGATCGTCCTGCGGACCCTTTTCGCTGTCCGTGAAGCGGTCCAGCACCGACATCACGGTCGATGCCGCCAGAATCGAAGCGACGAATGCACTCATGGCTACGACGATAAAAACCAGAATCTGCTTTGAAAGATTGCCGGCAAAGGAATCCTTCCATAAAAGACGGAAAGCGACACAGCTGACAAGAAAATAGAGGGACACGGCACCCAGCCAGAACATCTTGGCTTTTGCGTCCGAGCAGAAAAACTCCGCGAGAATGGCAATGATTGCCGATATAATTGCTGAGATCATGATCACATGAATCATTTCATTTTCACCCGCTTCATTATAATGCTTTCTGATAAATCTGTCACGCAGATAATCATGAAACCAGTATAGCAGCAGCGGCGAAGAGTAACAAGTGTTCTTCTTCAATTGTATTGACGTTTCCGCGAATTCTGTATAGAATAACGTTACTATGCGCTGTTGCGGGCAGATGAGGGCTTGAACAGGGTATGATTTGCCGGACGGATTGCTGCCGGTGATCAAGGATTGTTGACAGAGAGGAAGACAGATGGAAGCGGACAACAATATCGAAAAATGGGAAAAGATGGCGACGGAGGGAACCGCACCGAAGGAAACGGGCGTTTTTCTGGAGAATAACACGGCAACCAGGCTTGCCGCTGCCAGAAAAGCGTTAAAGCCGCACATTGAACTGATGGATGAGATGCAGCGCAAGCGCGTGGACAATGCCATGCAGACGATGCGCCTGTTCAAACCGGCTTATTACGATGATGATGCCTACGAGTTTCAGTGTGTCATTCCGTTGACGGAGACGCTGCTTTCCATCGGGGAGGAGCTTGGCGTGAAAAAACAGAGCGAAAGCAGGGGGGAATGAGGTGAAAAAGAGAATCCTTTCCGTAATATGCAGCATCCTGGCAGCCGGTGCTTTGTTTACCGGTGCGTTGAAAACGGAGAGTCTTAAGGTGCAGGCTGCGCCCACCGGTGCGGTTGTGATTCAGTCGGCATCGATTGCCGGTTCCAATGTGGTGGTCAACGTGTCCGCAAGCGAGGTTCCGGCCAGCGATGACGGTCAGTATCATCTTTTTGCCCTCAAGGTCTACCAGGTCGGACCGGCCGGCGCGCCGCTGGCATCCGTTCCGGCGGGCCCTTCGGCTTCCTTCCAGGTGCCTCTTGGCTACAACACGGCAGGCAGTCATCTGTATGACAAATTTCAGGTCGCCGTGCTGCAGGGCGGCAAGTATGTGCCTGTCACGGGCGGCAGATATATCACCAATCCCGAAGCTCTGGCCGGCGGTTCTCCGGGCAGGAAAAACTACGGTAAGAAGGGTCTGATCCTGGACAGCACCAAGATCGGAAACGGCAATAATGAGGTTGTCCAGCTTGGCGTGCAGCAGGGAGCCTACAATATCAATCTGGAGGATATCATCGGCGGCAACGGCGCCATCGTTTATGAATATAACGGGAAGCCGTATGCCTTTGATTCCGTGTCTGTTGCGCAGTATGATCACTGCGTGAGAACCAGTACCGGGCAGGGTCTGGGAATGACCATGGTGCTTCTCAATCCCCGCGTGAGGGGGGAGGAGTTCATGATTTCTCCCTCTGCGCGCGGCGGCAGATGCAATTACTACATGATGAACACCTCTGAGGACAAGGGCCTGGAGTACCTTGAGGCAGTGGTCTCCTTCCTGGCCAGCCGGTACAACGGGGCAAACGGCTTCGGACAGGTGGACAACTGGGTGATCGGCAACGAGGTCAATGCCAAGAGCATCTGGAATTATGCCAATGTCACGGATGAGATGAAGTATGCGCAGCTCTACGCGGATTCCGTCCGTGTTTGCTACAATGCGATCAAGAGCCGCAATGCCAATGCTTATGTGTGCATCAGTGTGGATCAGAACTGGACAAGGGTGCACAATCCCTCGACCTATTATTCCGCACGGAGCATGATTGAGGCAGTCAATTACTGCATCACCTCGGAGGGCAATATCGACTGGGCTGTCGCGGAGCATCCCTACAATTATCCGATGACGTGGACCACCTTCTGGACACCGCAGAGCGAAAAGACGGCAGGAGCGGTCACGCACGGAATTGACACGGGATATCTCACCATGGAAAACATCGAGCAGCTGACGGATTATCTGTCCCAGCCGGCGATGCGCAACACCAAGGGAGAGGTGCGGCCGGTGCTGCTGACGGAGGTCGGCTATTCCTCCAACCAGGGAGAGGAAGCGCAGGCGGCGGCAATTCTCTATGCGTTCCAGAGGGCGCAGACCAATCAGCACATCAAAGCGATCATTTTCAACCGTCAGACTGACGATCCGAGCGAGATTGCACAGGGACTTGCCGTGGGTCTGACCAGGCGGGACGGTTCCCACAAGCTTGCCTTTGAATTCTATCAGCAGATGAACGGAGGCAATGCCGGTGCCTATATCCAGCGCGCGGCAGCGATCATGGGGATTCAGGACTGGAACGCCGCGATGCATGCCAGATAATCGGACGGGTGACGCCGGATATGATGATGCCTGGTGAAATATGGATAAAGAGAAACTGATTCTTGAATTTGTCAAAGACAGAGCGGGTGAGATTCTGATCTCAGATACCGACGAGCACACCCTGTACCGCAACGGTGCGCTGGACTTCAGCGAGGAGCAATGGCAGCAGTGGCTTGCGCACTATCTGTCAGGATCCGAAGCTTCCGAGAACACCGAGTGGGAGATCACGGACTCTGTCGAAAACAGGAAGTTCCGTGTGCACTCCGGTCCGGTCACGCAGGGGGATGAGCGGTTTATCATGCATCATGTCTATGATGTGAGCGAGGATTTTTCGCTTCTCCGCGAGCTTTCCCAGTATTCCTTTGAACGCAAGCAGATGGCAAATTTTCAGCGGGAGCTGATGGAACGTCTAAGCGGGAGTGTGTCGGATTGCCTTCCCGTCATCGTTCGTTTCCTTGATGTGGATGAAGCGGTTCTCTGTGTCCATCGGGGGGATCTGGTGGAAACCTACCAGATGATCAACAGGGATGCAGAGATCTGTCGCAGAACGGAGGAATACGGCTGTCAGTTCATGACCCCCAGAGAGGAGTGGGTGCGCTCACGCGAGAAGGAGCCGAAGCACTACCTCTGCTACATGAATGAGAGCACGGTCGACGGGCAGCAGTTCGCTGTCTACCTGCGCGGGGATATCAGCACGGTGGACGGCCTCTTTCCCATGCAGTATCAGGTGGTGCGGCTGTTCATAGAAAACGCGATGCTGCGCGAAAAGGTCATCTACGAAAGCGAGCATGACACGCTGACGCAGCTGTATAATAAGGGAAAATATCTGTCCATGATGGAGGAATTCTTTCCCACCTGTGAACGCATTGCCGTCTACAACATGGATGTCAATTATCTCAAACGTCTCAATGATTCTCAGGGTCATGAGGCGGGCGATAAGCTTCTGATCAAAGCGGCGCAGAGTCTGATTCCTTTTTCCGGGGATCGCGTTGCGGCCTTTCGTATGGGCGGTGATGAGTTTGCCATGATCGCATGGGATCTGTCGGAGGCGGATGCCGAGGATCTGCTTGCGCGGTGGCGGCAGCATCTGGACGAACTGAACCGGGCGGATGACGGGATAGAGTGCATCATTGCCTGCGGCATGGTGTACGGCGGCCCCGGACATGACCTGGATGCCATGATGAAGGAAGCCGACGAACGGATGTATCGCGACAAGACAGCGATCAAGCTGTCCAGTGGTGACGACCCAGATGGGCGCTGAGGATCCGGCCGACGGCATTCATGATCTCCCCGGGATCACGGACCGCGCTTTCTGGGAGCACCTTCCGGGAGAGGTTTTGCGGGCGCTTTCCTCGCGCGCGGAGCAGCTTCTTTCGGAGCCCGTTCCGGCACTGATGCTTTCCGATTACAGGGAGTTCTCGCAAAACGGAAATCGCGTCCGTTTCGAAGAGCGGTATTTCAAGCGAAGAATCATGCTGACGCAGCTTGTCCTTGCGGAATGCGCGGAGGATGACGGGCGTTTTACGGACCGGATTCTTGATCTGTTGTGGGCGATTCTCGAGGAGAGCACCTGGTGCCTGCCCGCACACAACGGATATATCCGGGACACTGCGGCACTGCCGCTCCCGGATGTCACCCGCCCGGTGATCGATCTGTTTGCCGCGGAGACGGCGGCGATTGTGGGGCTTACGGAGTATCTGCTTCGTCCCCGTCTGGAAACAGTCAGTTCTGCCGGCATGAGCGGGAGACCGGTGATCAACGACCGGATTGACGCACAGATCAGAGACCGGATTCTGAATCCGTATCTTTCCTTTCATTTCTGGTGGATGGGCGATGGCAAGCAGCCCATGTGCAACTGGACGCCATGGATCACACAGAATATTCTGCTGGCATTGTTTACCAGACGTCCCGGATGCTTTGATGAGGCAGCGCTTCACCGCGCCTTCGAACAGGCGGGGGCATCCGTAGACTATTATCTTGCCGATTATGGGGCGGACGGCTGCTGCAATGAAGGCGCTTTCTATTATGGCCACAGCGGTCTTAGTCTGTTTGGCTGTTACGATCTGATGAACCGGATTACCGGAAATGCCCGGTCTTTCGTCTGGCATCAGCCGCTCGTGCGCAATATCGCTTCTTACATCGTAAAGATGTCCGTCGGAAATGGCCGGTATTTCAATTACTCCGACGCTTCTCCCTTTGCCGGAAGACGCAGTGCGAAAGATTATCTGTTCGCGGAATACACGGACAATCCCGCTTATATGTCCTTTGCGGCGGCGGATTTTCGTGAGCAGTCCCTTCAGGAGAAGCTGATGGCGGATGAAGAAAATCTGTATGATCATCTACTGCAGCTGCTGCACTGGAGGGAAATGGAAGCCTTTCCGGAATCTACAATGTCTCCTGAGGATGCCTGGTTTGAGAGCACTGGTCTCATGGTCGCGCGGGACGGTCATTGGGCATTGGCTGCCAAGGCCGGTGACAACGGGGACAGCCACAATCACAATGACATCGGCAGCGTGACGCTTTATCTCGACGGAAAACCGTTTCTTATCGATCTGGGCGTTGAGACCTATACCGCAAAAACCTTTTCCAACAGACGTTACGAGATCTGGACCATGCAGTCGGCGTATCACAACACGGTCAATTTTGGAATTCCCGGGGAAGACGGGCGTGTGTTCCCCGGGATTCTTCAGCGCGACGGCAGGCAGGCGGCAGCCGCTCAGGTAGTATGCAGGCTCTCTAAGGAGGAGGCTTCCCTGTCGATGGAGATGTCCGGCGCCTATGGGGATCCCCGTGTGACATCCTGTCACCGCACGGTGACGCTGAAAAAGGGCAGTAAAGGGATGGCCGGAATTGTGCGTCTGAAGGACAGGATCCAGACCAGAGACGGTGTGCGGGGGGTCCTGACATGGATGACCAGTGAAAAACCGGGACCCGTTCGACAGGAATCCGGGATGACGGTTGTGCCGATCGGAACACTGGGGGAACTGCATGTTTCCGGTATTTCAAAAACGGCGGTGGAGATTTGTCCGATTACGGATGAAAGGCTTGCGCAGGCGTGGAGGGGGGACTGTTACAGGATTCTTCTCACGATGACCGGGACGGAAGCGGAAGTGAGCGTTTTCGCCGCGGATGGATGTAAAGAATACGCGGATGGTTGATATCTGGCAGCTCCTGCCGCATAGAAGTGGGAGGATGCCTGTGTAAAACAGGAAACAGGATAGGTGGAAAAATGGCAGACTGGAACAGAATTGCTGACAGGATTATCGTGAAGGAACGGGCAGTGGCGGAGCGAAACCGCGGCAGAATTCCCTATACGACCGAGGATGCGCACCGGTTCGGGGACTGGTCAGACAGTTCGCGTATCAGCTGGTGGACCAACGGCTTCTGGGGCGGGATGCTCTGGCAGCTGTGGCATGCCACCAAAGAAGCGCTGTTCCGGGACAGCGCGCTGGTTGTGGAGGAGAAACTGGATGCGGTTCTGATGGATTACAACGGGATGGATCACGACGCCGGATTCCGGTGGCTTCCTACGGCCGTGGCTCACTGGCGGACGGACAAAAATGAGGCTTCCAGAAATCGCGCGTTGTTGGCTGCGGCAAATCTCGCGGGCAGGTTTAATCCGAACGGAAACTTCATCCGTGCCTGGAACGATTTTGGTGACGGCCGCGACACGCGCGGCTGGGCGATCATTGATTGCATGATGAACCTTCCGCTCCTTTATTGGGCATCGGATGAGCTGAAGGATCCCCGATTTGCCGGCATCGCGGTTAGACACGCGGATACGGCGATGGAATGGTTCGTCCGCGGGGACGGATCAGTCAGGCATATCGCGGGCTTTGACCCGGCGACCGGATCGTTTCTTAAAGAACGCGGCGGTCAGGGGATCGGCGAGGGATCGTCATGGACACGGGGACAGAGCTGGGCGCTCTACGGTTTTACCTTGAGTGCGCTGCATACCGGAAGGGAGTCGTATCTGTCGACGGCCATGCGGGTGGCGGATCGTTACATCGAACGGATTCCGGCAGATTATCTGATTCCGGTGGATTTTGATCAGGAAGCTTCCTGCCCGTGGCGGGATGCGTCGTCGGCGGCTGTCGCGGCCTGCGGTCTGCTCACGCTTGCCGGGCTCCTTCGTGGGGAGGATGCCGCGACCCGTTATCAGGAGGCTGCTGAGAGACTTCTCCTTGCACTTGACGGACAGGATGCCGACTATGATCCGGCACACGACGAACTGCTGACAAAGTGTACGGCGGCCTATCATGACAGAGAGCATAATTTTCCGATCATCTACGGGGATTATTACTACATCGAAGCGATCTGGAAGCTGACGGGCACAGAACTTTTCATGTGGTAGGGAAGGAGCAATACAGATGACTTATCAGCCGGATTTTGCCGATTATTCCTTAAGTCCGTTCACGGGTATGACCCGTGACAGCTGGCGGTCCGCCGGGAAATACCTGCTGCGGGGGCTGTTTGACAATCTGACGGATCTAAACGCACCGCCTCTCGTGCAAAGGACAGAGACAAAGATCACGTATCCGCATCTGGACGATTCTGACGGCGCGCAGGCGGCACAGCGCAAGGCTGAAATCTTTGAGGGACTCACGCGCACGCTGTTTATCGCATCTGTTCTGCTGGCAGACGAACCGGATCTTTCGATCGGGGGCCTTTCCCTGAAGGAATATTATAAGCTGCATATTCTCCGTGCATGTGCGCAGCCGGAGAGCGAGGAGTATGCCGGAAGCTATGAGGACATGCAGGCGCTTACGCAGGATTCGGATCCCTTCCGTCCCTATCAGCAGACGGTGGAGACCTGTGCGCTGGTGATCGGCCTTTCCATGTGCGAGGAGGTGATCTGGAAGGACTACACCAAAGAGGAGCAGGACGCGATCGCGGCCTTCCTTACGGGCTATGCCCATGCCAATACGGTGCCGCAGAACTGGCGACTGTTCAATATGCTTGACATGGCTTTTCTTTACCGGCACGGCTATGAAATCGATGAGGATATCATGCTCGATCACACCCAGGCGATCCTGGGCTGGTATGCGGGGGACGGCTGGTATCGGGACGGCCATTCCTTTGATTATTATTCCTGCTGGGCGTTCCAGTTATATGCGCCGCTCTGGAACCGGTGGTACGGCTACGATCGCATGCCGGAGGCGGCGTCTTTGTTTGAAGCGTATTCCAATGAGCTGATGAAGACCTACAGCCGCTTCTTTGACAGGAAAGGCCGTGTGAACATGTGGGGGCGCAGCTGCATCTACCGCAACGCAGCGACCGGCGCCTTTGACGGCAACCTGTTTCTGGCGCATTCGGCACTCGCCGAAGATGAAAAGGCGCTCGGTGCGGCGCGCAGGATCTGCTCCGGTGCACTGCTGCAGTTTCTTACGCGCGATGATTTCCTGGTAAAGGGGGTGCCGTCGCTCGGGTTTTACGGGCAGTTTACGCCGCTCGTGCAGGGCTACTCCTGCGCGGAATCTCCCTACTGGCTGGGCAAGGCATTTCTGTTCCTGCATCTGCCGGCGGATCATCCCTTCTGGACGGTTCCGGAGAATGAGGATGACTGGACAGGTCTTTCGGCGCATCAGGTACGGGAAACCGTGCTGGATGGTCCCGGTCTTGTCTTTACCAATCATGAAGCGAACGGGGAGACAATCCTTCGGACTGCAAAGGTGGTCAAGGCGCCGGACGATATCCGCGGGATGTGGAACTATGCGAAGCTTTGCTTCAATACGGGATATCCGTGGGAGAGTGCGCCGTCGGCAGAAGCGTCTCCGGCAGCCGTCGAATCCCAGCAGTATGTTCTGAAAAATCTGCTGAATGGGGAAGAGGAGCGCGGAAATGTGCTCTTTTACGCCGGCGTGAGAGACGGCGTGCTGTATCGCAGACAGTATTTCCGTTACCGTCTCGATACGGAGTGCCACTGGGTACAGGCGGTGGATCTGGCGGATTTTCCGGTGCCGTTTGGGATTCTGCGGGTTGATCGGATGCGCCTCTTCAGACGGCCTACGGAGATTACGCTCGGTGCGTACGGCTTTCCGGACAACGGGACAGACATCCGGCGGCTTGAACGGGACGGAGCTCGGGCCGTTGTGCTTGACGGCCGGGATGCACAGGGGCGGCCGCGAGAGCTTGCCATGACGATATGGGGCGGCTGGCGAAAGCTGGAGATCATTCACAGCAGCGGAACCAATCCGGACAGTGAGAAGTCGCTGATCATCTATGCCGCCGGTGAGATGCTCCGGCAGTATGATGCCTCGGAACCGTATCTCTATATCTCCCAGGTGATTACCAGAGAGGACGGAGGGCGTTTTTCGGAGGAGGAGATTTTTCCGGTCAGCCGGATCGAATATCCGGGAAAAGGGAATACCGGAGCCTTCGGTCCGGTGCGGATCACGCTGTCGGACGGCAGGGAGGTCACCGTCGACTACGGACAAAATGAAGGCCGCCTCCGGTTGTGAGGCGGTCTTTTTGCGGCACCAACCCGGCAAGCATTTGCCGTGCCGGATACCGCCATGAAAATACGACTCGTTCCGCATAATCATACCAATTGTGTCACGTATAAAAAACTGGAATAACACAACCGTTAGTTATTGTATAATTAAAACGCTTTGCGGCCGTTTACCGGTCGTTTTGGGTGTGCCTGTAAACGCGTATTTTCGGCGTATGCAGGTGGTGTAACCATGCGGAAACCGTTTGGCATGGGTTTTTGCTGAAGTATAGTCGTGCGGAGGTGATCCATGAAAAGACCGGCGATGGTTTTGTGTGCGATAACGGTACTGGCGGCAGTGCTTTGGGCAACGCCCGTTTCCAGCAGGGCGGAGACGGGAACGGTTACGGCGACGGCTGCTTATGTGCGTTCGGGCGCCGGAACGGACAGCGTGGTGGTGACAAAGAAAACCCGCGGGCAGAAGGTGGAAATCACCGGGGAAACGACCGGGTCGGACGGCATGAAATGGTATGCTGTCTCCTGGGATGGCGGCAGCGGGTATATTCGCAGTGATCTGGTCGGAAAGGGTGACCTGAATCTTGCACCGGCGGCAACCCCGAAGAAAAAAACCACGGTCTCCGGCACCTTTACCGCCGGCAACTGGCAGGCGGTGCCGGGCCGCGGCGATATGTGGTACTACGTAAATGAAAACGGAGATAGGCTGACTAACTGTTTTTCCACCGACGGCTACTATGTCGACAGCAACGGCGCCAGATTTGCGACGAAGGAGATCCTCGGCGCAAAGATCGGTCAGCGTAATTCCTGGCTGACGCTGGAAGCGGCCGGCGGCTTCGAGTGCTTTGTCCCCGGGGCGACCGTCATACAGAAGGCATTCAATAAAAACATATCCGGCGCACGCGTCATCTCAGTCTATTCCAACTATGTCATGCTCCGCTCCATCGTCAAGACCACCAATCAGCAGACCACCGAGGAGCGGCTTGCACTCTACAAAAACACGGACATCGGCGGATACACCATCATGGTGCGCACGACCCTTGGGGGAGACCGCCTGGCGCTACTGGACAACACGGCATCGTCTATCAACCCGATTCCCGAGTATGATTACGGTGTACTGCGTTTCTTTACCAACATGGTGAGCAGATCCGGTGATATGCTTGCCTCGGCAATTTATTCCAGTTGGGAAATCAACAATGAGTATGGTCTGGAAATGGGCAAATGGATTCGTGTGGGCGATACGCTGGTGCGCTATATGCCCGCCGACAGCGCAGGACTCTATGAGATTAAACCGGCATTCTGATTTTACATCGAGATTCCTTGTCGGGATGGGAGTTTTCTGCCTGGGATTCGCCCTGTCCGGAGGAAGCGTGCAGGCGGGGGCCTCGCGCCTTTCCGATTTTGCTGCCATTCTGAAAGACCAGAATCTCGAAGGGGTGGCAGGCGACGGAAACGGCAGGCTGCCGAACGAGGAGGCGTCTGCTGCCGGTTTGCCGGCCGATACCGGAAAGCGGGAGGAAGAAACGGACCGTCTGTCCGGCTTTGCGGCGCTATTGAAGGACCGCAGTCTGGAGGGCGTATCTTCGGGGGAGACGAAAAGGCTTCCGGAGGAAGAGGACGAACGCCTCTCAGATTTCGCAGCGCAGATCGGCAGTCTGGACGGAGGGACACGCACGATCACCGGCGGTACCTCTGATAAGCGGCTGCTTGGATTCGCACAGCAGCTGGCGGAGACGGACAGTGCGTACACACGTCGTTACGGTGCGCATAAGGAGGATAAGATCGTTCTGGTCAACGCTCCGGCCGGAGCCCTTGAAAGCAGCACAGACACTGTAAAGACGGAACAGGATTTGCCCGGGCAGCCGGTTTTGTCGAGCGAGGAGCGTGTGATCCTCGCCGTGCTGCTTAATCTCATGGGAAATGAAGGGGCATTTCAGACCGAGAATGGCGAAGCGGCAGATCCGGAGACGATCGAGGAGATCCGTCACGAATCACCCTGGGCATCCTCCCTCTTAAAGACGACCGACTGGACGGAGGAGACCTGGGAGGAACTGTTCCCGACGGATGATATGACGGAGGACAGCAGGAAACTGATCAACATCGGGGATTATCGTTTGACGGCTTATTGTCCGTGTGAGCTCTGCACAGGCAAGACGGACGGGATCACAAAGAGCGGGGTCCGTGCCGTGCAGGGCAGGACGGTCGCGGTGGATCCGACCCTGCTTTCGCTCGGCAGTCAGCTGGTGATCAACGGACACGTGTTCACGGCGGAGGACACGGGAGGGGCCATCAAAGGCACACATATCGACATTTACATGGATTCCCACGAACAGGCTATGGCCTTTGGCACACAGCGCGCTGATGTCTATCTGCTGTGGGAGCCGAAGAAACAGTCGACCCGCTGAAGAAGGAGGGAAAAATGGTTTTTCAGGCGTATGAACGGATTGACGGCAACAGTGCACCGCTGCTGCAGGATGAACTGGTTGGTCTGATCGCCAACGGGGAACGGGATCTGACCGTCGATTTTTCCGCGACAAAGTATGTTTCATCTGCCGGTCTGCGTGCCGTTCTGACCGCACACAAGGAGATGACGAACGTGGGCGGATCCTTCGTTCTTTGCGGTGTGTCGGCAACCCTTAAGGAAATCCTGGATGTCACCGGGTTTTCCGGGTTTCTGACCTTTATGGACTGACGGAGGCGAAGTGGAGTCCGACGACAGAGAAATCGAGGACGTGCAGATCGACGAAAAGATCGATGAAAAGACCGGGGAGCAGGAGGTATTCAGTGCAGCTCTGGATTTTGCCCATGCGGTCCGACCGACAATCACCTATCTCCTTTGCACGACGATCTGCGTGAGCGTCGGGTTTCTCCTTTTCGGCAGAGGTTACAGCTTCTGGGATTATTCTCAGCGCTACGGCAATTTTTTTACCGTTCTGGGAACGATCTGGACGTTTCGAAGACTGGCGAAAAAATCGAGAGCGGCCGGCAGTGCCTTTTTTGAGGATGCGTCGCTCTATCGCACGGATCTGAGCTGGAAAAAAACCGTCGGCGCGTTCCTCTTCGGCTGCGGCGCTGCGCTTTTTCTGTCGGCGGTATTAAGCCTTTTGCCAAAGATCGGTCCGGTGAAGGGGTATGTTACGCACATGGGGTTAAACTATCAGCGGTGGGATGTATTTCTCAGTCTCGCAGCCAGTGTGCTGATCACACCGCTTGTTGAAGAGATCATCTTCCGGGGATATATGCTCAACCGCCTGCTGCAGAAACGGGAAGAACGGATGGCAATCATTGTGACAACGCTCGTGTTTGCCATTCTGCACGGGAGCATCCTGTGGTTTGCTTATGCATTTTGTATGGGCTGGCTTCTGGCCAGACTCTCGATCAGAGAGGACAACATCTTCTACGGGATCTTTATGCACGCGGGATTTAATCTGCCCTCCACAATTCTGTGGCTGGTTTATGTCAACGTGCCCGGATCGGAGGAGGCGCTTGCAAATGACAGATTTCTGATTCTGTTGCTGGGGGCTGCAGGGGGACTTGTGGCGCTGCTTATGTGGCGCCTGTATCAGTTACAGAGAAAGGTGATACCGGTATGAAAAAGGTTGTGATGAAAACGCTGATTCTGGCAGGGGTGATCGCTGCGGCGGTGACGGGACAGAAAGCCACGGCACAGGCATCCTCCCTTTATAATACGCTGCAGGAGCTGTATAACGGGATGAGTGCCGGTTCACAGGGAACAGGCACGGGGACGACCTCCGGAACGACCACAACGACCGGATCATACGGCACAACCGGCAATTCGGGGTTTGGCAGCACCGCCAGCAGCCGGGGCTATATCTACTACGCGATCAATCCGCAGACGACGCAGAAAATCACGGCCAAGGATGTTTCCGGCAACGATATTTCCGGAAATTCCACGACGATTGAGCCACAGAACGTCCTGATGGATACCTATCCCATCGGCCCGACGGTCGCGGACGTCAGCATGTCCGAGCTCTTTCATGAGAACTACGGGGTCTATGAGGAACGCATTTCTGACGGATATTCCGTTTACACCAATGTGAGCAACGGTTCCATCACGGACCGGCCGGTCATCTTTGACGTGCCCGCGGGCGTGATCGTCAGCATGACCAGGGACGGCAACCGGGCGGATTTCAACAACCGCGTGGCCATTGACCGGGAGGGCTACTACGTCCTGATGATGTATATCGTCAAGGACGAGGAGCGGGAGGAGGCGTTTGCCAGACAGACGGTTTCCCGGGCGAAATTCCGATTCCGTATCCAGTATGACGAAGGTATCGGCGGTTTCTCCGCCAACGAAACGGAGTCCGCACAACAGGAGGCGCCGGCAGAGGATTTCAGCTCGATCATCGATCAGGAATTAAGGGGCAGTGAGGAAGTGCCTCCGGAGGACGAAAAGCCGGCTGAGGAGCAGATCCTTGAACCGCAGACGCAGGAGGAGCTTAAGCCGGTGGGCTATTCTAACGGACTGACCACCGAATATGACGCTGCCAGCGGGTATTACCGTCACACCCTAAAGACGGGTTCCAGCTTCTATTCCAATGCGGTAAACGGCGAGGTGACCAATGACCCGATCATGGTACAGGTAAGCGACACGGTATCCTACGAGTTATATCGGAACGGCGATTCGGTGGAGGAGTTTACACCGGGAGAGTATATTACGGAGGCCGGCAGTTATGAGCTGATTCCCTATGAAGAAACGGACGCTTTTACGAAGGAATACGGTTCGAACAGACCGCTGATGCGATTCAGGATCATCGACCCCTCGACGCCGGTACATGATCTGGGAATTTTAAACGCACCGGAGGGAACCGTTTACACGCAGGTGGAAAAGGACGGCCTGCCGGCCGACGCGGAGATCTTTCTGAACGAACAGACACTCGATCTGGAACAGGACGGGGAGTACCGGATCGGCATGACCTCGGAGCCGGGGGAATCCGAACTGACCGTGCTCGTGGACAAGACGGCACCCCGGTTTGTGGTGACGACCAGACCCAACCTGGCTACCGTTGCCTACCAGACCGGAGATGTGGACCGGGTGATGGTCTGGCGCGGCAGTGATCTTGTGGATGACGGCAATGTCATATCCAGCATCACCTCACCGGGGCGGTATACCATGACGGTCTATGATAAGGCCGGCAATTCCTCAACCCAGAGCTTTGTCGTGTCCTACCGGATCAATGCCGCTGCGGTCATTGCGATCCTGATCGTCATTGCACTGATGGCGGGACTGGGTTTCTTTGTATACAAGGTCAGGAGCAGTGTGACGGTAAGATAAAATAACAATTGTTTTTTCTCGTTTGTTTCGTGTATGTATACGATCCCTGATGTGGAAAGGCGGTAACGGATGAACGACTGGAAGGAAAAACTGCAGGAAAACTGGCGGAAATGGCTGTTCCTGCTTTTGGGCGGCATCGTTGGCATGTTTGTCCTGGGTGCGCTCACCAATGCCGCCATGGCAGGACTTTCCTATCTTTCCGAAGGCCTGGGTTACCGTCCCGATTTTTCACCGAAAGTCCTTTTCTCCGCTACATCGGTTATCTATGGTTTTGTCGAGGTGCTGATCATCGGCATTGTCTATGTTCTGTTTCTCTCCAATCCCGCCGGCAACAGCCAGAAACGGATGCTCAATTCCAAGGCAGAGCGCGTGGAAGGGGCTCTGGAAAACTCCCGCTGGATGGAGGAGAAGGAGCGCAACGAGCTCTTTCCGAAGACCACCTTTTCGAAGCTGCCTTCGCTGAAGAAGGACGGCATTCCGCTCTACGCCGTTTACAACAGCAAGAAGAAGGATATGGACATCAACATCATCTCGCCTGCCCACGGCATCATCATCGGTGCTACCGGTTCCGGCAAGACGACCACCTTTGTGAATCCGGTGGTGCAGATTCTGGGGCACAGCTCGGCAGGCTCCTCAATGATCTGTACGGATCCCAAGGGCGAGCTCTTCCAGATGCACAGCAAGCTTCTGGCGGAACATGGTTACAAGTGCATGGTGCTGGATCTGCGTGATCCCTACAGCTCCTTTAGGTGGAACCCCCTGGGAAATATTTACGACAACTATCAGCATTTCGTGAATATGGGAAATAATATTTTCGAGCGCACGGATCCGATCGATGATGTGATCGAATCGGGAGAGCTGAAGCTCATTCATTCCCAGGAGAGCTACGGGGATGTCTGGTATGAGTGGGATGGCTGCGCCTGGGCCGTTCGGATCGACCTCATCAACAAGATCCGCATTGAGCGGCAGAAGGTGTACGACGAGTGCTATGAGGATTTGAATGACCTGATCTCCGTGCTGTGCCCGATCGAAAACGAAAAGGATCCTGTCTGGGAAAAGGGCGCCCGCTCCATCATCATGGCCGTCTGTCTGGGCATGCTGGAGGACAGTGAGAATCCGGCTCTGGAGATGACCAAGGACAAATTCTGTTTCTACAACATCAACAAGGCCATCGGCAATTCGGAGGACGAGTATGCGGCGCTCAAGGATTACTTTGAGGGCAGGGACAAGCTCTCCAAGGCGGCGGGACTTTCGCGGCAGGTGCTTTCCGCCGCGGATCAGACGCTGGCATCCTATATGAGTATCGCGCTGGACAAGCTCTCCATGTTTAATGACGAGGGTCTGTGCGCACTGACCAGCGCCACGGATATCCAGCCGGAGCAGTTCGGCTATGAGCCCACGGCGCTGTTCCTGAAGATTCCGGATGAAAAGGACACCAGACACGGTCTGGCGGCTGTTTTTATTCTGTGTATCTACAAGGCGCTCATCAAGGTGGCCAGCACGAGGGAGGATCTGTCTCTTCCGCGCAATGTCTTTTTCCTGCTGGACGAGTTCGGCAACATGCCCAAGATCGACAAGTTTGACAAGATGATCACGGTCGGCCGCTCCCGTAAAATCTGGTTTGAAATGATTGTGCAGTCGTTCGAACAGCTCAAAAATGTCTACGGGGAGACCATCGCCAATATCGTCAAGGGCAACTGCGGCATCAAACTTTTCATCGGCTCAAATGATATTCCGACCTGCGAGGAGTTTTCCAAGATGTGCGGCAACATGACCGTGCGGACGCAGAGTGTTTCCACCGGATTGAAGGATAAAACCGGCAACATCAATATATCCAGTCAGATCCAGACGAGACCGCTCATCTATCCGTCTGAGCTGACACGGCTGAACAACGCCAAATCCACCGGTAATTCCATCGTGGTCACCTTCAACAACTTCCCGCTGATGACCAAGTTTACGCCGTCCTATAAATGTCCGCTCTATGAATTCGGACAGATGGATTTGACCGATGTGCGCAGCAATGTCTTTTTCGGCGATGAGATCTATTACGATCTGGATGAGCGCAACTATCTGATCCTCGATGAAGGGGAGCAGGACGGGGAGGAACCTGCGGAATCCGAAGAAACGGATGATGCGGAGGTAACGGAGGTCAATGAAGAACCCTATGAGGAATCCGATGAGGAATTCTTTGGCGAGGCGCCCTATGAGGAAGAGCGTGATGATGAGGCTGCGGGCGGCTTCGGGAATGAGATGGCGGAGGCAAACAATATGACGGAAGACAGAACCGGGATGTGGACGAATGCGTCGATGACGCAGGCACCGATGGAAGGAATGCCTGCGGGTGCGCCGATGACGCAGGCACCGATGGAAGGAATGTATGCGGGTGCGCCGGTGGCCCAGGCACCGATGGGCGGGATGCCTGCGGGTGCAACGATGACGCAGTCGCCGATGGAAGCGTTGCCCGGAAACGAATGGATGCCGGAAACGCCGGCCGCAGAGTGGCCATATGGCGCAGCGGCACCGGGTGAAGAGGAAACCGACTGGTTCAACCGTATGATGCAGGATACACCGGACGTCCTTGACCTGAATGCCATGGTGGAGAGCGAAGCCTCTCTGCTCGATCCGGACGCAGCGGATGATGCCGGTACATGGGGCGGCAGTGCGTCAGAACCGTACGGGACGGATATGCCGTTCCCCGGTGCGGCTCCTTACACGGGTGAAATGAATCAGACGGCGGCAGGAAATCTGCCTCATGCCGGAGAGGCGGATTCGAATACCGACGCGCTGGAAGCACAGTTTCAGGCAGATCTTCAGGCATCTCTGGAAAAGGACCGGCGGGAGGATGAGGGATTTATCCGCCAGATGATGCAGATTGAGGAACAGATGCCCGACGTGGATCCGGAGGTTCAGCAGAAAAACGAGAGTGATCTGGACCGGATGTTTACAGCGGTTTACCGGAATGCATCGATGGAGCAGCCGTTGGATATCCGCCCCTTCGGAGAGGATATGTTTGAACTGGACGGAGACGAAGAGAATACGTAATCGGGAAGGAAACGGACGATGAATCTGACCCCTGTGTCATTAAGCTTCATATCCTGGCTGGAGGATTTGCTGAACGAGCTCTTTACAGACGTTTTTGCGCCTGTTGTAAAGGCGTTCCTTTACATCGGTGCGCATTGGCTCTTCGGCATCTGGTCGGCTTTCATCTACCGGTTTCTGTTCCGCATTTTTGTTATCCTGCTGAAGATCGTGTATGTCGTGGAGCAGATCTTTGATATTTTTTCCTGTCAGGTTGGTGTCTTTCTAAGAGATCCGGTCACAAAGGAATATCATGCCACCACGGCCATCGGCAATTCGGCCATTGAACAGGACTCGCTGCTGGATGTTCTCATCAGGGACGACATCGTGACGCATGTGGTGCTGAGGCTCACCCTGGCAGCTTTTGTGCTGTGTTTCCTCTTTACGATCTTTGCCGTGATCAAATCCATGGGGGATTCCCTTGGAGAAAACAAAAAACCGGTCTCTCATGTGCTGAAGGCCACGACCAAAGCCTGTCTGTACTTTGCCCTGATCCCCATCACCGTCATCTTTTCCGTCAAGGTGGTCGGCGTCTGTACCTCCGCGATCGTGACCTATATTCCCCAGAACATGTATGGGGCGAATATGGCGAACACGCAGTACAGCGCGGCGACTGAGGCGCAGAAAAGCAAATCGAATCACAGGATGAGCAATCAGGCGGCTCTGGAAAAATCCATCTCCCTGAAGGAATCGGTGACAACCAACGCAAACACGCGGATCTGTGATGTGATTTTCTATATCTGCTGTGCGCCGGCCTATCGGAAGGGCGCTGCGAATGAACTGGGCTATTACACGGCGGGACAGCATTTTCAGGACAATTTCGATGATCTGGTGAATGATTTTGATGTCGCGATGGTCAATTATCTGTTGGGACTGGCCTTTGTCATTCTGATGCTGTTGGTTCTGCTGGTGCTGATTCTGCAGTGTATCATCCGGATTTTTGCGATTCTGGTGCTTTATGTGGTCTCCCCCTATTTCGTCGCCATGATTCCGCTGGATGACGGCGCGAAATTCAAGCGCTGGCGGGAGATGTTTGTCGCCTTTTCGATTTCAACCTTCGGCCCGATCATCACCATGCGGTTTTATCTTTCGCTGGTGCCCTTTGTCGTGATCGATAACGGCTTCACATTTTCTTCCACAACGCCGGTCAACCCTCTTTCGGAGATCATCATCCAGATCATCTTCATTGTGGGCGGCGCTTACGCTGTCTGGAAGAGTCAGAATATGCTGGTGTCGCTGGTTGATCCGGAGGCAGGCTCGACCCTGATGAAATCCATGATGCTGATGAACATGGCCATGAACAGACTGACCGGTGGCGCATCGCAGATGGTTGCCAAGGGACTTGGCTCCATCAAGGGAGAGGGAGGAGGCGACTGATGGTCGGCGTACAACTCGGCTGGTTGTCGGATGCCCTGAACTGGCTGTTTAAGAAAATCCTGAATCCCGTCTTTGAGTGGCTCACAGACCTGTTGAGTACGGCGCTTTCCTGGGTGTTTAACGAGATCCTGCAGCCGGTCTTAAGCTTTGTATTCGATACGTTCATTGCGGAGATCCTGCAGGTAATCCTGAGAGCAATCTGCCTGATTTTTCTGGCGGGCATGCAGGTTCTGCTGAGGGTTCTGGACTGCATCGTGGGCGTGTATGAAATCTTCGCCGGCATCCGGAATGTGACGATGCATCTGCCGAGCGGCAGCAGTACCGTGGACACAAAGGGACCGCTTCTTGAACTGCTGTACCGGACGCCCTTTGTCAGGAATGCTACGGTTGTTCTGATCGGAATCGGCTTTGCCCTCTGCTTTCTTTTTGCCCTGATCGCGGTGATCCGCTCGATTCTCGATTTTGACGGCCAGACGGGACACCCGGTATCCAGGGTTCTGCGGCTGACGGCGCAGGCTGTGTTCAAACTGCTTTTGATCCCGCTGTTCGGCTTGTTCATGATCACGCTCTCCGGGGTGATTCTCACCAGTATCAACGAGGCCTTTTCCGAGAACGGAGAGGAATTTTCCATTCCCCGGACGATTTTTGTCATGACGACCTTTGATGCAATCGATGTAAAGAAAGCCAAGAGTGAGAGCGACGCAAAGGCGCACAACACCTCAACAGGAGATCAGGCCTCCTTCACGGACGATTATCGAAAGGATTTCTATAATCCGGTAAGCAGCGGGGAGGATCTGATGTACGATACGGCGCTGATCGAGCAGACCTTTGACGTGGTCAAGATCAACTATCTGGAGGGATATCTGCTGTGTCTGGTGTTCATTGTCCTGTTGATGGCCGCACTCCTCATTTTCCTGTGCAGAATCTATGATGTGCTGCTGCTGCTCATTATGGAACCCCTGTTTGTCGCGCCCATGCCCTTCGACGAGGGGGAGCATTTTGAAAAATGGCAGGAACTGTTTATCGGTAAGCTCTTCAGCGGTTACGGCATGGTGATCGCGATGAATCTCTATCTGATGATCGCCGGCAAAATGTTCGGCGGAACCTTTTCGCTGGCAGATCCCTCCGGTCCGTTCCACGCGGTGGAGGATGGTCTGATCAAGCTGATTTTCATGATGGGCGGCGTCTTTGCGGTTCTGAATATCGGCCCTCTCATCACGTCCATCCTCTCACAGACGGCATCCAATGAAGAGATGATGCAGGGAGCGGTGATGACCAGTTACATGTCCGATCTGGTTCTCAAGCCGGGGGCGGTGCAGCGGCAGATTCGAAGCATGATGTTCGATCCGCAGGTGCAGACAAAGGGGAAGGTGCTGGCGAAGCCGAAGAATGGCGGAGGCGGAGACGGGCACGGCTTTTCGCTCTCCGGAAAGGCAAAGAGAGGGGTGGGATCCATCCCCGGCCTGAATGGCAGAGAAAATGTGGGCAGCTTAGGACGCGTGATAAGCCCCGGCGGGATGGCCGGTTTCGGAGGAACAGCGGGATACGCACACGGCTTTGGCGGGATGGGAACGCCAGGCGATATGGCTGCCATGACAGCAATGCTTTCCACGCCGCAGAAGACCATGAAGGAGGACGACAGCAAGCCGGGAGAAAGAACGGCGAGGGCCGCACTCGGTCCGGAGTTGACGGAAGACGGGCTGCGTGCACAGGAACAGGTCTTTGGGGCAGGGCAGGCAGGAGCTCCGCAGGCAAAGAGGGGGTCGGAGCTTTCGGCTACCACCGCTTCCGGTTCACGGACAACCGATGGGGCATCTTCGGCCACAGCCGGCGCATCCGGAACGAGACAGACGGCAGACCGGCCGGCGGCAGCCGCCGGAGACGGACAGGCTGCTTCCCGCACGGGAGTTGCGGGCGGTGCCGATCAGGTTGGGGGATCGGATCAGGATCTGTTTGGCGGAACGATTCCTTCTGCGGGATCGGATCAGGATCTGTTTGGCGGAACGATTCCTTCTGCGGGGGCGGATCAGGATCTGTTTGGCGGAACCATCCCCTCTGCGGGGGCGGATCAGGATCTGCCTGGCGGAACGATTCCTTCTGCAGGATCTGGAGCTTTCAGCGGCAGCGCTTCTTCTGCGGGATCGGGAGCTTTTGGCGGAGACACTTCTTCCTCCGGTGCTTCCGACGGCCTCGGTGGCACTGCGGACATGACCGCGACTTCGGCTGCAGGTGCAGATACCGGATCGGTGTCCTCTGGCGGGCCGACGGATCCATTTATGACGGCTGACCCCCTCGGACTGGGTTCGGCTGACGGATCGGCCGTTTTCTCCGCGCCGGATGGCACAGGCGGCACGGGCGGACCGGCCGGCATGGACGATTCGCCTACGGCAACCGACCCGCTTTCGATGGGAGATCCGCTCAAAATGGGCGCTAATGACGATGACAAACCGGATGGAGGGAAGTTCTGATGGTATTCGTGCAGATGGGCTTCCTTTCGGACGCGTTGGACTATATATTTGAAAAGATCCTCGATCCGGTGTTCGATCTGCTCAGTGAGTTGATGGAGACGATTCTCGGCTATCTGTTCAACAATGTGCTGACGCCGATACTCAATGCAGTGCTCGGTATCGCGCTGGACTTTGCACTCGATCTGATCATGGAATTTGTTTCCATCCTGCTGCTGACGGCACAGCAGGGGGTGTTGCTCATTCTGGATATCATGCAGCGGATTTTCAGCATCTACATCGGCCTTTCGGAAGCCACCAATCTGAAGACCGGAGAGAAGGGGTCCATGCTGCTGCTTCTGCTGAAGCATCCGCCGATTATCCAGATCATGCTCGCACTGCTGCTGGCCGGGTTTGCCTTCTGTTTTCTGTGTGCGCTTTTTGCCACCATCCGCGCAATCGGGAATCTGGAGCTGAGACAGGACCGGACGGTGGCGCATGTCATGCGAACGACGGGCAGGGCGATGGTTCGTTTTGTGACTGCGCCGCTCATGGCTCTTTTTCTCATTGTGATGGCGGATTCCATTCTGCTCTCGATCAACAACGCCTTTACGGGAACCACAGAAGAGCAGTTTTCCATCGCGCGCACCATTTTTGCCATTTCCACGCTGGATGCGATAAAACCGGAGCTGAAAAAAACCGCGGATAAGGGTGGCGGTCTGAAGGCGCAGGTGGTGGGAAAGGACTACAATGCTTCCACCGGCGATGAAGCCGCACTGGATGATCCGTTTCGCGCCCCGTTTTTTCATAAGGCACCGGAAGGGGAGGCGGATTACTATCTCAGTCAGACGAAGGTCATGGAGACCTTTGAGATCAAAAAGATCGACTACCTGATCGGCATCCTGGTTCCGGTTCTGTTTGTCGCCATCCTTCTGATTGCGGATCTTTTCTGCATTGAACGGATTTTCGGCGTACTGGTGCTGTTGTTTGTGGAACCGTTTTTTATCGCAACGATGCCGCTGGACGACGGCAAGCGCTTTGACAAGTGGCAGGATCTGTTTTTCGGCAAGCTGTTTTCCGCGTACGGAATTGTCATCTCGATGAATCTGTATCTGATGATCATGGCGGCCATGTACACCGGTAGAATTGCGCTCCTGGATCCCGCTACGACGACGGGCAGACTCTACGACTATGTCGTCAAGATGGTATTTATGCTCGGAGCCGGATTTGCCCTGTGGGTATCGGGTTCCATGGTGACGTCCATTCTGAATCCACAGGTGGCCTCGCAGGAACAGCAGACGAAGGGCAAGGTGATTGAGAGCGTGCAGAACGCCAAAAAAATTGCCTTGATGATCGCGGCTGCGGTGGCAACCGGAGGTGCGGGTGCAGGAGC